>JAVHPF010000056.1:0-11567 GCA_036170435.1 Patescibacteria group bacterium | reverse complement strand
TTATTCAACTCTGTTTCTAGCTTATCACTTAAGCTTATAAATTCTGATAGAAAATGCATCTGATCTTGTGTTGGGTGTTTTGAATCGCAAAAAATTCAGAGTATGTGATTTGATAATTTAGAGAAAATAAGTGAAATTATTGATAAAATCCAAGAAAATAAATTACTTGATGTATCTAAAATTGATGTAATAAATTTTTATGGAACATCTATTTTTAAATTATTTTCTTTTTCTCAAATTAGTGATTTTCTAGAAAAATATAATTTCATAAATTTCAAAACTCAAGTTGATTTAAATGATTATGATTTTTTAGATTTTTTATCTAAAATAGAAGATTTTTCAATCTTTAAAAATCTTAAATTTTATCTTTTCAAATCTTATGAAGATAATCTGGATTTGGAATTATTAAAGAAATATATAGATTTTTTAAAATCACATAATTTGGCTTATGAAGTTGATTTATCTGTTAATAATTTACTTAACAATATTGATTCTATTAAAGAAAAATTATGAGAAAATATTAATATTAGAAAAAATATCATAATAGAAAATAATAAAGTGATGAATTTAGAAGGATGTAATTTAGTAAATTCTTATGCAGTAGTTTGAGAAAATATTGTATTTAGAAATTGAGAATATAAATCATTGTTTTTAGATTTTTTACCAAATTGAGATATTCAAGTTCATAATTTACCTTGTCATTGGTGAGCTATTTGTTTATCAAATATTAATAAAGAACATAAAGAAATAATAAAAGATTTTATAAAATTTAAATTATTTTTATCTAAATTATTATGATGATGAGAAGATTTTTGATCTAAGTGTTATAAATGTTTTAATGCACTAAAATATAATTATAGAAAATTTTAAATTATGGGATATATAGAAACAAAAAATCAGACTACTTTTAATATTTATGGGGAATGTAATCAAACTTGCCCATTTTGTTCTGGTTATCCTAAAAGAGAGTTTAATCTAGAAAAAGATATTTTGGATAAAATAAAAGGACTTCCAGAGATTTCTTTACAATGATGAGAACCAACTCTATCACCAGATTTATTTGAAATAATAAAATATGCTCGTGAAAATTGAACTAAATTTATAAATATTATAACAAATTGACTTAAAATTGCAGATTTGAATTTCGCTTCAAAAATAGCTTGAAATATAGATTCTTATCATTTTGCATTTATGTCTCACAAAAATAATATAGCAGATATTTTGTGATGAACAGAAAATACTCTTAGAGATAAATCTAAGTGAATATTGAATCTTATAAAATTATGAGAAGCTTCAAAAATCAGACTTGTGCATATAATACAAAAGGATAATTTAGCAGATTTAACAGAATTTCCTATATTTGTTAATAAATTTTTTCCTTGAGTAAAACTGATAGAGTTTAAATACATTCAATATTTTTGAAACAAAAATAATTTAGGGAAAATTCCAAAATATTCAGATTCTAAGGATATTTTAAATAAAACATTTTCTACTTGTGAAAATTTGTGAATAAATTTTATAATAAATTGAGTTCCATTATGCTTTTTAGAAGAAAGATTTCATAAATACTCTGCAAGTTATTATAATGATAACTCAGAAGAGAGAATGAAAGAATATTCTACTGAAAAAGTAGAAAAATGTGCACCTTGTAAATACTCTTCCAAGTGTATCGGAATAAGACAAGATTATATATTATTAAATTGAACAGATGAGTTTAAATAAGATTTTTTCACTAAATATACTGAATTTAAAAACAAAATTTGATTATATATACTCGCTTGAAATTATGTGAGTTTTGAAGTGATTCAAAAAAATTGCAAAACTGGAACCTTTTACTCTTGAAAATTTAGAAAAAATCAAAGAAATATTAGAAAAATTATGATTAAAATATATTTATTTGGAAAAAGATGAATATTTTGATGAGAAAGAAATGTTATTTAAAAAATGAAGCATTACTGGACAAACATATATAGATTTATATATTTCCAAAAATGACAAATTTCTAGATATAATTACAAATAATGATTTTAATATCAAAGAAAAAATTTTTTTAATATGAAAAATGCTGGGATACCCGGAATGTTGTATAAAATCTTTTCTTGATTTCGAATATAAATGAGATATTAGTTTCAATTATATTATAAAAAATAAAACAGTTTGAAAATTTGATTGGAGGCTTAATAATTTAATAAATCCATATTCACTTATTCCTTTTTTTCCCTGTTCTTATAATTGTGAAAAGGCTATAGAATATGCTGAAAATAATTTAGAAATAATTTGAAATAGAGATAAAATAAAAGGTTTATTTAATAATATTATTGAGTATAATGGTTTTTGGAATTATGAGATAATTGATAATGATGTTGAGAAAAAAGACGATAATATTTTTTATTTTAACAAATAAAGCATGGAAAAGAGATTGGCATTAAACGTATCTATAAATTATTTTTGTAATCAAAAATGTTTTTTTTGCGTTGATGATAATAAGGAATTTCTAAATTTTTTAAAAAATGATATAGATAAAAAAGTATTTGATGCTATTTCGGATTGAATTTGAGTATATGAAAATATAGTGTTTACGTCATGAGAACCTACTCTAAACAAAAATTTCTGAGAATATATAAAATATGCCAAACAATTAGGATATAAAAATATATCAATGATATCAAATTGAAGCACATTGGATAATGATGCTATTAGGAATAAGATACTTAATTCTTGATTAAATGAAATTATTATTTCAGTACACTGAATATGAATTTTGCATGATACAATTATATGAGTTAAATGATGATTTGATAAACTAATAAAATGATTAGTAAAACTTATAAATGAAAATAATAAAAAAGTAAAAATAAGTCTTAGTTTTGTTATGACGAAGCAAAATTATAAATTTTTATCTAAATATATAAATTTTTTTGATAAACTGTGAGTTGATCAGATTATAGTCAATTCACTTAGGCCTGAATGATATGCCTGATGAGAAAATTTTAAGAAATATTTTTTCTCTTATATAGATTTTATATTATATATGAATTCTTTACGAGAGTCTGAAAAAAAACATATAAATGAATTAATAAGAAAAAGGAAGTTAATAATAGTAGATATGCTTCCATGTATTATGAAACAATCAGATTTATTAATTAAATGAGTTGGAAATGTGGAACTTAGAATAACTAAATCTTGAAAAGATTGAGAAAATTGAAATGAGTTATTTGATAATAATAATTCACGGAAGAAGTATATAGATAAATGTTCTAATTGTTCACAGAAAAATAATTGTGAATGAATATATATAAATTATTTACAGGCTTTTTGAGAAGATTGAATTTTAACAGTTTAACAAAATAATTATGTCTAAATTATTAGATTGAATACATATTTTTGATAATAAAAAGGAAGTTATTTTAAGGATAACTAAGTTTTGTAATCAAAAATGCTTATTTTGTTTTACTGAAATTGATAATAAAACCGAAATTTCATATAGTGATATAATATTTGAAATTGATGAAATTATTAATAATAATAAGGACCAAATATTAGATTTTGTAATAACTTGATGAGAGCCTACAATTCATAAAAATTTTATTGATATAATAGATTATATTTATAATAAGAATCATTTTATAACTATTCAATCTAATTTAGTAAATTTTTCAACTAATAAAAATCTTATAAATAATTTAATAAAATATAAATCAAGAATTAGTTTTTTTGTATCATTTCATTCACATATTGAGAAAATATATGATTCTATTACTAATACAAAATGACAATTTTTATATGCTAAAAATGGTCTTAAATTATTTATTGAAAATTTTGATAATATAACTATTAATATTGTTATAAATGCATTTAATATAAAATTTTTAAAGGATTATTTTGAATTTGTCTGAAGAGAATTGTATTCTATAAATACAAGAATAAAATTAAATTTATCTGTAATGTCTAATGTATATAAATATAAATACATAGACAAGTTACTTGTTAAGTATACAGATATAATAAATATAATAAATTCTTCGGAAGATATAATAAAAAAATATAATATAATTATCGGTTCTGATTTTGGTTGACCTTGTGATTTACCATATTGTATGGGGAATAAACTTTTTTATTATAAAGAAAGGCTTGATTTTATAAGAGAAGAGCAAAATAGATATATAGATAGAGAAAAAATAGATATTTGTTCTTGATGCAAATATATAAATAATTGTTCAGGAATATTAAAATTATATCTAGAAAAATTTTGAGGAGAAGAATTTAAATATTAAATATACTTTAAATGAAAGATGCCACAAATTATAAAGATAATTATTTTTATTTTTATAGGAATAAGAATTTAAGTTCAGTAAAATCTTGATATCTAACTAGAGTTGATTTACCAATTTGAACTTATTGTGATAAAAATTGTGTATTTTGTAATGAATGATGAGTTGACGCTAATAATAAAAAACAAAACAATTCTTTAGAAGAAAATAGAAAATTATTAGAGAGAGAAAATCCTAATTGGGTAACACTTTGACATAGAGAACCTACAATGTCACCATTTTTTTTAGATAATTTGAAATTATGTAAAAAAAATTGAGTTGATACTATTTCAGTTATTTCTGCTTGATATGGATTTGATAATTATGATTTCTGTGAAGAAGTTTTATTAAATTGATTAAATGAAATAAGGTTTTCTATTCATTGACACAATTCTGAAATTCATGATTTAATAACACAAAAAAAAGGGAGTTTTGATATAATTAAAAAATGATTATATAATTTATCTATATTATCGCATAAATATAATTTTGATATATTTATAATGCTTGTTATTTGTAAACAAAATCAAGATTATTTATTAGAGATATTAAAATTTCTAAGAGAATATTGAATTGCCAGGATTGCCTTTTCTTTTGTTGAAATTAAGTGAAGTGTTAAATTAAATAAATCATTAATTGTTCCTAAAATTTCTAATTTAATTCCTAAATTGGAAGAATTATTTGATTATTATGAATCTTTAAATCGTCATGAAAATGAAACATTAAATATAGAAAATATCCCATATTGTGCTTTATCTGAAAAATACCATAAATATATATGATATAGAACTATAAAAAAATGAGAAAGATTGTTAGAAAAAGAAAATAAAACAAATACTATAGAAATTATAGATCAATATAGAGATAAGGAATTTTTAGAAACATGTGAAAAATGTATTTATAGAAATTTATGTGAGTGAATACATAAATGATACACTGAATTGCATTGAAAATCAGAATTAAATCCACTTATAAAAATAAATAAATCTATTATTAATTATAAAGATTTGATATATACTCTAAATTTTATAGATAATATTATAGTAGATGTTAACAGTGTAAAAAATATATCAGAATTAATTAAAATTATAATTATTTTTGCAATTAAATGATATAAAACATTTTTTTTACATCCTTATTTTTTATCGGATAAACATTTGTTAAATCTCAAAAAAAGATATAATTTGGATTATATAAACTTAATAAAAGATATATGAATAGAGAAGAAATAATAAAAAAAAGAATTATTAAGTGAGAATATTTCAATTGAAAGATATATTATCCATCTATGTTTGTTAGAAATAATTTTTTAAAATTATTTACTTTTATATATAAAGATTTTTCAAAATATTTTTGCATAGATGATTTAATGTGGGATAGATCCCAATTTAAAATAAATTTAAAAGATAAGGCAAATAAACAGCTTGTTACTGTATATATTAATGATAATTTATGAAAAAAAAATTGTAATTGAAAATATTGTACTGATTCAATTTGCTTGTGAAATCATTGAAATATTTTAAATAAGAATCTTTTAAAATTCTTATTATTAGTTAGTATAAATTGAAAGAATATAGAATTTTCTAAATTACTTGAATTTATTATAAACGATCCAGTAGTTAAAAGAGATTATTATAAAATATTTTGGAAATCAGAAGTTCCCGAATTTTCTATAATAAAAGATTGGTGAACGTATATAAATGAATTTAGATTTTTTTTAAATGAACATATTGTTAGGGATTTAGACCATAGTTTAGTATTTAATATATCAGAAATTTTTCTACATCATTCAGAAAGAGAATGTTTAGGGATAAACCCACTTAGAGATAATCCTAAGAATTTATATAGATTCTTTAATTATGCTGATGATTTCCATAACCATTCGTTTGACCCTTATTTTTATCTTTCAGATAAAGAAAAACAGGATTTAAATATAAATTATTTTCCAGAAAGAATAGAAGAATTTACTGATTTGAATGATGATGATGTTATAATGTGAAATAGTAATACTAAATTAGAAAATATAACAGATATAATAGTAGAAAAAACAAAGCAAAACAAAAATATTAAAATGGTGTGATTTAACTGTACTTGTGTACCAAGAATAATAGGGGATGATATATATTCAGTTTTGGATAAAACTAGTAAAAGATTGGATATTCCTTTTTTATTTCAATGACAATTAGAAAAAACTCCATTTGAAGTTAAAGTTGATTTGCTTGATGAAGAAATAAATAAATTATCTGAAACAAAAATAAAAAAAGAAAAAAATACAATTGCTTTATTTTGATATCATGAAAATCAATATTTGAAATATTTAAATGATATTTTATTAGATAATTGAATCAAATTAAAATCAATATTTATTCCTAAAATAGATTTTAATTTATTGAAACCAATGTTGGAGTCGGAAGTCTTTGTGTTTTCAAAAAATTCTAATTTCGAGGAAATATTTGAGTATCCATTTAAGGATATTTGTGATAATAAATATTTAGAACCCAAACATCCATTTTGAATAGAAAATACTAAAAATTGGTTTAAAAATATACTTAATGAATTTAATATTGAGTATAAAGAAAAACTTAATATTATTGATATAATTAATGAATATTATGAATTAGTTGAAGATGTTAAAAGATCTAATATTAGGCTAGGATTTGTATTTCTTTGATTACAAGATTTACAAACTTTTTTAAATTCTAATTATACTAATGATATAGATATTATTGATTTTGCCTTGGAAATGTGATTTTGATTAGATTTTTTTATTTATGATAATGCTTTTGATAAAAATTATATTGATAAACTTTGATTTTCTAATTGAAACAATGAATTAATAAAGAAAAAAATAGAGGAAAAGCTATTATGAAATAATAACTTTTCCATATCATTTTTTAGAAATTCTATAGATATGTATGATAATATAAAAAATAAAGAAGTTTCACTTTTATATTCAGATATTTATTTTGATGAAAGAATTATTAAATTATGAATTAATCAATTTAATGTAAAAAATTTCCATTTAGGATATATTTGAGCATTAGAAACTATAAAAGAACTAATTTCTTTGTCAGAAATGAAATATTTTAATTTACTTAATAAATATATTAAATAATTATGATAAGTGAATATAATGTTAAACCTATGACATATCTAAATTGAGTTTTAGTTTGAATTAATGCAATATCAGATTCATTTTTATGGGTTGATTCACCAGATTGTTTTTTCTTTAAAGTAGATCATGTTTTTGGTAATCATGACTTGAATTCTACTTTGAAGAGAGCCGATTCCATGCATAGGTTTTTGACTACAGTTTCTGATGTAGATAAAGTTATATGAAATAATAATTCTGAATTGGAAGAATCTCTTTACAAAATTGCAAATAATGCTAATACAAAACTTCTTTTTGTTAGTAGTATGCCAATGGCTCAAATAATAGGAGTTGATTATTCTTTATTAATAAATAATGTAATAGAAAGGACTAAAAAAGACATATTTCATATTCCATCAAGATCAATGACAGGTTCTTGGTTAGATTGATATAGTGATTTACTTTTTTCATTGGCTAAAAATATAGATATATCTTGAGCTAATCCAGTTAAAAATTCTGTTGCTATAGTTTGAAATCTATTTGATAGAAATGAATGAGATTGTATATGAAATATAGAAGAACTTAAAAAAATATTTACATGATTATGAATTGATGTAATTTCTATATGGCTTGATGGAGGAAATTATGAGGAAATATTAAAAATAAAGAATGCTCAAACTATAATATCTCTTCCATATTGAAGGAAAGCAGCAAAGAAAATTGCTAATAGATTACGAGTAAATTTATTAGAATTAGATTTGCCATTTTGAATAACTAAAACTGTAGATTTCATAGAAAAATTATGAAAATATTTTAATGTTGATAATTATGAAATTCAGAAATTTATTGAGCAGGAATTTATTGAAAATAATATAGGAATTTTAAAATGGGCGATTAATAAAACTCTTTTTAATAAGAATATTTCATTTTATTGAGACCCCTACTTATTCAATTGAATTATAGATTTTTCTAAAGTTTTTTGATTAAATATAAAACAATTATTTGTTCATTGAGAAATTAATCATTTTGCAAATTTATCTGATGATTCATATAAAAACGAGGAGAATAAAATAAATTATTCTTTATTAAATAATATAAATAGAGAAGTTGATTTATATATTATAAATTCAGCAAATACTTCTTGATGGATAATTTGAGAAATGTGAAGAGATATGTTTAAATATAATGATAATTTAAATATTATGGAATTTTGATTCCCTTCATATTGATATCATTGTTTTACTAGTAAGCCATATTATGGAATTAAATGATCATTAAATTTTATTAATAGAATTTTCAATATTTTAAACAAATAAAACACAGCTTTATGCAATACTTAAAACATATAGAAATAAATATTTGAAAAGCTTGTAATAATAAGTGTTTATTTTGTATGAGTTCTAACCCACATAATTGGGATATAAAATTTGTTGATTTAGAAACAATAAAAACCAAATTATTTAGTTATTTTTCTGATTGATATAGATCAGTTTGATTTTTAGGATGAGATATATCTATTCACCCCAATATTATTGAAATTATTTCATATTGTAAGGAAATTTGATTTATAGATATAAATGTAATATCAAATGCTATGAGATTTTCTGATTATGAATTTTCTAAAAGACTTGTTGAATCAGGTATTACAAGAATAAATATATCAGTGCATTCTCATTTGGATGAAATAGAAGATTTATTAACTCAGGTTAAATGATGATTACAAAAAAAACTTAAAGCAATAGATAATTTCAATTCTTTTTATGATAATAAGCTTCTTAGAGATGCTATTAGTATAAATATAGTATTAAATCATAAAAATTATAAAACAATATTAGAAACTGTACTTTTTTTCCATAAAATAAAGAAAATAAATGATATTAGAATAAATTTTATATGGTTGGAAGAATGAGTTAAGAATAATTGGAATGATTTAAAATTGACATACAGTGAATTTTTGCCTTATTTGAAGAAACTTGTTTTTTTGTCTATAAAATATAATATAAGGATAACTTTTGATACAGTTCCTGCATGTATGTTCTATAAAATAGATAAGGAAAATTATAAACTACTCATTAAAAAATTTTTATGAGAAGATTTAGATCATATAGTTGAAATAGATCATATTAATGCATTAGATAAATTTGATTGGAAAAAGAGAAAAAAAGACATATTAAAGACACAATTTGAATCTTGTAAAAATTGTTTATATAGAGAATCTTGCCAATGAGTTCGGAAAGAATATCCTTTACTTTTTGGAGAAAGTGAATTTATACCTATACTAAATTAATATTTTTTATTTATTTTTAAATTATGGAAAGAATAGCAATATATTGAAAATGATGAATTTGAAAATCAACCATATCTTGTAATATTTCAGCACAGTTTGCAAAAAGATGAAATAAGGTTTTACAAATTTGATGTGATCCTAAAGCTGATTCAACAAAAAAAATTACATCTTGAGTAAGAATTCCTACAGTTATGGAATTATTAGCAAAACATGATAATTATGCATCTGTTAAAGAATTAACGGTAAAAGGATTTTTATGAATTGATTGTATAGAAGCTGGGGGCCCAATTCCTTGAACTGGTTGTGCTGGTAGAGGAATATCAAAAATGTTTGAAATGTTTGATGACATTGATTTACTTGAAGAGGATTATGATTTGATGTTGTTTGATGTTTTATGAGATGTTGTATGTTGATGATTTGCTTCACCACTTAGAGTTTGATATTGAAAAAAAATATTTATAGTTATATCAGAAGAAATTATGAGTATGTATGCTTGTAATAATATTTGTAAAGCTGTTAATCAGTATTCTAGTAATTGAATATATGTATGATGAATAATTGTTAATGCGAGAAGTAACACTTTAGATAGAAAAGTAATAGAAGCATTTGTTGATAAAATAGGACTTGATATTATAGCTTTTGTTCCAAGAAGTGATATGATAGCTTGTGCAGAGTATAAATCTATGACCCTATTAGAATATAATCCTGAATCAGAAGTTATAAAAGTATTTGATAAATTAGTTGATGATATACTAAATACAAGCAAATGAGAAAAATCTTTACCAAAACCAATGACAGAAGAGGAATTTGATAATTTTTTTAAATCATTTGAGATAATTCCTAATTGAATTTAAACATGTTATGAACAGTATATATAATATCTTGAATACAGTGAGATGATTTAGACTTATCTACAAATATGATTAATAAGATATCTTTATCTGATTTATTATTTGTTGAAGAAAAAACAGCTTTTGATAGATTAATATGAGAAAATAAAATTACTTTTAATTGACTTTTAATTGAAATGGGAAATGATTTTATTTTAAGTGATAGTTTTAAGAAAGATATTATTTGATATATATTATTATGAAAAAATATATGAATATTTGAATCTTCGTGAACTGCATGTTTTATGGATCCAGGGTATCAGATATTAGAATATTTGTATAAATTGAAAGAAAAGGTCAATTTTGATATTACTCCTATTCCAGGAACTTCTGCATTAACATTAGCTATATCTGTATCTTGATTTAATATAGAAAAGTTTGTATTCGGATGATTTTTATCAAATGATTCAAAATTCGATATTTTACATTCTAAAATTCCATATATATATTTTAATAAACTTAATGTTTTCGACACATATAATAAATTAAAAAAAAATATATCTTTTATGGATGATATAGATGATAGATATTGTTTTATTTGAATTAATCTTTGAAAAAAAACAATAAAAAATTCTAATACATTAATTAGGGGCTCTTATAAAATTGTTTATGAAAAATTATCACATATTTATAATTTAGATGACAATTTAGACGATATTACTTTTATATTTACTTAGAATATTTTAATAAAATGCCAAATAAAGAAAACCTTATATCAAAAGAAAAAACCCAAAAACAAAATCGTATTTGGGTTAGAATAGCTTCAGCTTGCAATAATAAGTGTGTTTTTTGTTTGGATTCTGAAGCTCAAAATGGGACTTTTATACCGGATGAAATAGTAAAAAAACAGATAAGAGATTGATATAAAGACTGATTTGATAATAGAGTAATAATTTCTGGTTGAGAAGCTTCAATTAATCCAAAATTTTCAGAATATATTAAATATGCTAGAGAAATTTGATATGATAGAGTTCAAACAGTAACAAATT
>JAVHPF010000055.1:0-2508 GCA_036170435.1 Patescibacteria group bacterium | reverse complement strand
GTTGCTAGTAGTATTGTTGGAAGTACATCTTTTGATACTGTTTGATAATCTCATACTAGATATGTTTTTGTTGTATCTGCATCAGTTAATGGTTCTATTATTGTTGCTAGTTCATAGAATTGATTATTTTTTGTAATTGAATACAAATATGGTATTTTATAATTTGGATCAAGTGGGCTTGTTGTTATTTCTGTTGAATATACTTTGCTATTCATAAATCATTGTTTTGCTACTATATTCCCTGTTCAATTATTCATTATATTGAAATAATCTCATGGATTTGGATATGCTCAATTCTTTAATTTATGATTTTTTAGGGCAGATCATAGGGCTGATATATCTGATTGTCTTGCCGTATTTCTAGATCATTCTACTTGTCATTCGTATGACACAAATGCAACTGTTGCTAGTATCGCCAATATTGTAATTACTACTATTAATTCTACTAAAGTAAAGGCTTGTCTAATCTGTATTCTCATATTTTCTTATTTTTAAAAATAATTTATTTTATCAAAGTCATTTCTTTACTTGAATATTTCCCTTCTCATGGAATAATATCAGTTCAAAAATAAGTAAACTTAGTAGCATCAACTTTGAAAGGGTTTAGATATATTCAAGTTCAAAATTCATTATATACTTTAACCCCATAAGTTAGATAATCAAGCTCTGGATGGGTAGAACCTGATTGTGTGTAAGATAAAAAAAGTGCTACATTTTGAGCAGTAAAATCATATTTTTTTGCCAAAGTTCATGAAGATGTAATTCAATTACTAGTCAAATATCAAACTGTTCAAGTTGGAAAATTCATAGTAGTTGTATTTAAAACTTTTAATCATCATCAAGCATTGTAAACACCTGAATCAAATTCTACTATTTTCAATGTACTAGTATTATCTACATCTAAGTAAATACTTCCACTAGAAACTGTTCAGATTTTAGTAATTCCAGAGAAACTAGATCCAGCAATAAAGTCACTTGTTTTTTTAGAATTCCAAAATATATTATTTAAATCAGTATTTGTTTTCACATATCATTTTATTTTCAAATAAGCACCTGAATTATTTGCTATATAATCTTTTGAAGCTATATCTGCCTTATTGTATATATTTGAAGACATTTTTATATCATAGAAATTATAATACAAATTTGATACTATCATGGACTCCTTATTTATTATAATAAATGCTAAGAATCCAACTAAAATACTTAAAATCAAAGCATACATAAGTATAAGTCCTGAATTGTTATTTTTCATAATTTTTATAAATTAATATTTATAAAAATAATTTTAGAACTATCATAATTTAAGTCACTTACCAATTTAGATACAAATTGAGAATAAAAATTATCAAAAAAATCTATATTTAAGTCAAAAATATGATTTGGTGAGAACTCTTTTATTACTAGATTTTTTACAATTAAATTTGAATATAAATTTCATCAATTGAAATTGGTAGAATATATACTAGAATTGTTTGTAATTATTGAAGCCACTTGTGCTTGTTTTAAAGGGAAATATCAAAAACATTTATTATCATAAATAGTATTATCACTTGCTAATTTTATATTCATTCCACTTGTATTTGTACAATCAAAAACTCAAATAATATAAGCATCCGTAGCACCTGAATTAGTCATAAGTAAAGTATCAAACTTACCCGTTTGTGTTATTATAAATCAAGAGTTATAAACATTTGTTGAATAACTCAATTTTGTAGTGAAATCTTTTATATCATTGAAAATAACTGCTTTTCTTTGAGAAAACATTATACTATCTTGTATGTTAGTATATATTTGGGTAAAACCTAATATAACAATTGATGATATTGTTATAGCTATAAGTAATTCTATTAATGTAAAAGCCTTTTTCATAAATCAAAAATTATTTGGAAATATATATATTTCTTTGTATAATTGCATTATATTATTTAAACACTTAAGTTCAAATGAAAAATAATAAAAAAGCCGAAACTCTCATCTCAATATTAATCTGAATAGTAATTATTATAATAATTGCTTTCGGAACTATAAAAATGATGGACTATGATAAACGAAAATCCCTAGATTATGATAAAATAAATGAGATTTTTATATTAGAAACAAATGCTAATAATATCATTAAAAAAGTAATAACAAGAAATTTCAAAGAAAAAGAAGTTTTTTACTTATACAAAACTGGCAGCCAAATACTTTCCTATTCTTGAAGTTCATATGATTATTTAAAATATATAAATGCTAATTGAGATTTAGTAACAAATACTTGAAGCTATAAATGAAACATTTACACAAGACTTTTTATTGTAGACAAAGATACTGCAACAACACAATTGATTAAATGATGAATAAAAGAACTTATAAAAAAATAGAAAAACTAGACCTTATTGGTCTAGTTTTTCTATTTTTATCTATATTTTATAATATCTATACACATTTTTTCAAAAACCGTATTTCATATTTTATCACATTTTGATATATCTTCTTTTGATTTTATATTAGCTAGTGCAACAT
>JAVHPF010000054.1:0-2548 GCA_036170435.1 Patescibacteria group bacterium | reverse complement strand
AAGTCCTTGATGGTCTAATAAGTAGATATATAACAACTCAAAGAGGAGTTAGAAACAAAACTGTAGATATAGAAAGAATTTGAAGTAATACATTATTAGTTCTATTTATTATATCCTTTGTTACCCAAATTATTATAGCTATCCAAAAAACAAAAAAATACAAAGCCAACATTTTTAAAAAAGTTTCAAAGGTTACAAGTGATGCTAATCCTTGAATATTTGCCATAATATTATTAAAATCCATATCTTTGATTATTATAAAATTAAAATTATTATTTTAAATTATTTATTTTCCACTTTTCTATTTCTCCATGGTTTCCAGAAGTAAGCACATCTGGAACGGATAATCAAGAAAATTCTTTAGGTCCAGTATATTGAGGATATTCCTTTTGTCTATTTAATTTTACAGAAAAACTTTCCTCTATATGAGATATTTCACTATTGATTACTCCAGGAATAAGTCTTACTAAAGAATCAATAAATACTTGTCGTGCTAATTCTCAACTTGTTATTATATATTCACCTATACTTATTTCTGAAACTTCATATAAATCAATAATTCTTTGATCTATTCACTCATAATGTCCACAAATTATTATAACTTCATCATTCAATTCATTTGAGTATTTTTCTATTTTTTCTTGATTAAGTAAGTCCCCCTTAGGACTCATATAGACAACTTTTAATTTTCTTCAAATTGTAAAGAAAATATATTCTATAGCTCTAGATAAAATATCAGCCTTTATAAGTTGCCCATGACTTCCATAAACTTTATCATCAACTCTCTTAAGATTATCATAAGAAAAGTTGTTTAACTTATAAAGTTTTATATCAAGTAATCATTTATCTACAGCATTTTTTGCAATACTAGTAGACAAATAGGAATCAAAGGCTTCAGGAAATATCGTAATAATATGTAATTTCATAGTTTTTTTGTAAAAAATCCCCCGGCTTTCAGCCACCCCCTTAATAAGGGGGACTTTTTGATAAATTATATATAGTCCCCCTTATTAAGGGGGATGTCCGCAGGACAGGGGGATTTTGTTCTAAATATTATTTTATTATTTTTAAAACCTTTTCTAATATTTCAGTTTCGCTCATAGTAGCATCAATATCATAATCACAAATTTTTCTCAAATTTTCTTCTTCAACAAAAGCATTTCTAAGTCTAGTATCTAAGTCTAGTTTGTCTATATTTGCTTGTCTTTTTAATATTCTATTTTCTAGCTCCGATATAGGCAAATCAAGAAAAATTGTTTTATATTCCAAATCTTGTCTAGTTTCTTTTAATGAAATAAGTCCATTTAAATCAAGTTCTTTCAAAACACTTTTTCAAGCTTTTATGGCTTCATTTATTTGAACCCATTTTGTACCATAATAATCATCTCCATGAACTACTGCATATTCTAAAAATTCTCAAGCCTCTATTTGAGACCTGAAATCATCTTTTGATATAAAATGTGCATCAACTCAATCCATTTCAAATTCTCTTTTATCTCTAGTTTTATAAGAAAGAGGATGTTCTAAATTAGGAAGATTTAGTTTTTTAATATTTGATATAAGAGTGGATTTTCCAGATCATGAAATCCCAAGGATAAAATAAATCATGTTTTTTTATTAAATTATAATCATACTATTTTTAATATTTCTTCATATTTTTTGTCTACTATTTCATTTGCTATTTTGTTTCACTTAGCCAATTTATCATAAACAAAATCCAGATTTTTTTCAAGTTCTGCTTTTCTTTGTCTAATATGTCCAAAATAGTCTAGTATAATTTCTAGTAATTCTAGCTTAGCATGACCATAGCCATAGTTTCAAGCTAAATATTTTTGTCTAATTTGATTTTGTCTATCTTGTGTAGCAAAAAGCTTAATAAGAGCGAAAACATTACAAGTATCTGGATTTTTAGGTAATTCGAGCGGAGTATCATCTGTTACTATAGACATAATAGATTTTTTTATTTCTTTTTCTGAAGCAAAAACTGGGATAAAGTTATTATATGATTTACTCATCTTTCTACCATCTATTCAAGGAATAGTTTGAAGTTCTTTGTCTACATGACAATTTGGTAATTTGAAAGTATCGCATATGTAGTTTTTATTAAAATATCCTGCTATATCACGAGCAAATTCCAAATGTTGAATTTGATCTTTTCAAACTGGAACTATATCAGCATCATAACTTATTATATCTGCCGCCATAAGTATAGGATAATTGAAAGTTGCCATATTTATTTCAGCATTTTTAGCCTGACTATCCTTAAAGCTATGAGCTCTAAGCATCAGACTATATGGAGTCAAACTAGACAAAATCCAAGTAATATCATTTATCCTTCTTACTTTTGATTGTTCGAAAATTACTACATTATCCAAATCTCATACCATAGCCATATATTCTAAAATCATCTCTAGTTTATATTTTTTCAAAGTTTCTCAGTTATGCACAGAAGTAAGAGAGTGAAAATCAGCAATAAATAAAAAAGCTTCTTGTCATTTTATTAAGTCAAGAAAAGGTTTTACAGCTCACATATAATTTCAAATATGTA
>JAVHPF010000053.1:0-2662 GCA_036170435.1 Patescibacteria group bacterium | reverse complement strand
AAGTCCCTGGAAGAAATTCCTAAACAAAATAAAAATAGGAGGTGTGATATGCGTGAGCATGGTCGAGACCTTACCCGAGTATAACAAAGTCCCGGGAGAAATCCTAAATCTGCAAAGAGCTTCGGCTCTTTTTTTATTACCCCAAAAAATCTTTTGACTTTTATCTTTTAGCACATATAATACTTATGTGCTAATTTATTTATTAATTTTTAGAAATTATGAATATTGAAAAATTTACAATAAGTGCTTCTACGAGAATTCAGGAAGCTCAGGATTTGGCTAATAAAAGTCAAAATCCACAAATTCACCCACTTCATTTACTTGAATCTATGCTAAAAGCCGAGGATTCTATAACATCTGATATTTTAATAGATTTATGAATAAATAAAGATTTACTTTTAAAATCAGTAAAGCTAGAAAGAGAAAATTTATCAAAAATTGATGGAATGTATCAACTTGCTATTTCAAGAGAATTAAATGAAGTATTTTCAGAAGCTGAGAAAATTTCAAATTCTATGAAAGATAAATTCATAACTGAAGAACATTTATTTTTGGCTTTGATAAATAAAGCTGATAGCAAAACTATAGATATTTTAAAAACTTTTTGAATAAATTTTGCTTCTACAAAAGAATCAATCGATAAAATGAGAAATGGTGAAACTATAGAAGATAATGATTGAGAAAACAAATTAAATGCTTTGAAAAAATACTGAATTGATTTAGTGGAACTTGCAAAAAAGTGAAAAATAGATCCAGTAATCTGAAGAGAAGAAGAAATCAGAAGAGCTATCCAAATATTGTCCCGTAGAAGTAAAAATAATCCAGTACTCGTTTGAGATCCTGGAGTTGGTAAAACTGCGATAGTTGAGTGAATTGCTCGTAAAATAGCTGAAAGAGATATTCCTGATAATTTAGTTTGAAAAAGACTTATAACTCTTGATATGTGAGCTTTGATTGCCGGAGCAAAATATAGATGAGAATTTGAAGAAAGACTAAAAGCGGTTATCAAAGAAGTAGAAAAATCTGATGGAAATATTATACTTTTTATAGACGAAATCCATACAATTGTTTGAGCATGAGCAGCTGAATGACAATGAGACGCTTGAAATTTGCTTAAACCAAGTCTAGCAAGATGACAAATGCATCTAATCGGGGCTACAACTATAAACGAATATAGAAAATATATAGAGAAAGACCCAGCACTAGAAAGAAGATTTGCACAAGTAATAGTAGATGAACCAAATCGTGATGATGCACTAACTATTTTGAGATGAATAAAAGATAAATATGAAACTCATCATGGTATAAAAATCACAGATTCAGCTATTGAAGCCCGAGTTGATTTATCTATAAAATATATAAGTGATAGAAAACTCCCAGATAAAGCTATTGATTTGATGGATGAAGCATTATCTAGTGTAAAAATAAATTCTATATCAAAACCTGTTGAACTTGATATCATGCAAAAAGAAATTAGAACTTTGGAAATAGAATTGGAAGCTAAAAAAAATGAAAATCCCCCTGCTGCAAGCAGCATCCCCCTTATTAAGGGGGACAAGGACGAAGGACGAAGGGGGATTGAAAAATTAAATGAAATATCAAAAAAAATAGCTAACAAAAAAGAAGAAGCTACTAAACTAGAACAAGCTTGGAGAAGAGAAAAAGATATGATTGCATGAATCAAAGAAACTAGAGAAAAAATAGATAATTTGAAAGTTGAAGCAGATGAGCGAGAGAGAAATACTGACTTTGCCAAAGTTGCAAAAATTAGATATGGAGATATTCCGGCTCTTGAAAAAGAAATAGAAAATATTGAAAAATCTCTAAGTGAATTACAAGAAAATGGAAAAAGTTTCCTAAAAGATAAAGTTACAGAAGAAGATATTGCTGAAATAATTGCGAAATGGACTGGAATCCCAGCAAGTAAACTTATAGAAAAAGAAAAAGATAAACTTCTAAAAATGGAAGAATATTTATCTAAACAAGTTGTATGACAAGATAAGGCAATCAAAGCTGTATCAAATGCTATAAGAAGAGCTAGAGCTGGGCTTAATGAAGTAAATAAACCTCTTGGTTCTTTCTTATTCCTATGACCAACTTGAGTGGGTAAAACTGAAACTGCAAAAGCTTTGGCTGAACTTCTTTTCAATGATAAAAATGCAATGATTAGAATAGATATGAGTGAATATATGGAAAAACATTCAGTTTCTAGATTAGTTTGAGCTGCTCCAGGTTATGTTGGATATGAAGAAGGTGGACAATTAACAGAAGCTGTTAGAAGAAAACCATTTTCAGTAATTCTATTTGATGAAGTAGAAAAAGCCCATACGGATGTATTTAATATATTACTTCAAGTACTTGATGATGGAAGACTTACAGATTGAAAATGAAGAACTGTAGACTTCAAAAACACTATTATAATCCTTACAAGTAATATCGGATCATATAAGATTCAAGACTTGACTAAGGATGGAAAAAATAGTGACGAAATTCTAAAAGAAATAGAACCCGATTTAAGAGGACATTTCAGACCTGAATTTCTAAATAGAATAGACGACATAATTGTTTTCAATCCACTATCTGAACTTATGCTTAAAAATATCGTTACAATTTTACTAAAAAATGTATCAAAAATTCTAAAAGACAAAGATATAAAAGTAGA
>JAVHPF010000052.1:0-12719 GCA_036170435.1 Patescibacteria group bacterium | reverse complement strand
TTTTTGCATAAAATAAGCAAATATGCTAGAATAAAAGCAAATATAATATTTTGTATTTGGAAAAAATTTTATATAATAGAAAAAATAAAAAATTAAAAGAAAAAAATCTATGAACTACACTTGATTTATCATATTTCTGCTGAGCTTAGCAGGAATTTATATACTACTAAAATACTTACAAAGAAGAGAAGATTTCAAAAGAAGTCTTAATTTGTGTTTTTTGAAGATTACTATGCCAAAAAAGGATAGTGATTTGGATGAGAAAAAAGAAACTCAAAAAGATTTCAAAGAAGTTATTTCTATTATGGAACAATTACTTTCAAGTTTAAAAAGTATTTATTCTAAAAAATTAAAAAACAAATTTTTGTGACAAGATCATATCAGTTTTGAATATGTAGCTATGAATAATGAAATATATTTTTATGTAGTTTGTCCTAGACATTATAAAGAACTTATAGAAAAACAAATCAACTGATTTTATCAAGATGCAATCATAGAAGAAACTCCGGAAATGGATATTTTTGCCGGAAAAAAATATTATGAAACTACATACTTACATCTAGCAAAACCTTATTATTACCCTTTCAAAACTTATCAAAAATTAGAATCAGATCCAATAAATAATATTACTTGAGCATTTGCAAATCTAAAAGAAGATGAAGCTGCCGTTGTACAAATATTACTTAAACCAGTAAGTGATGATTGGCAATGAGAATGTGAAAAGATGTCTTCAAAAATAATGGAAGGTAAGAAAGAAGCTTTTTCTTGGAATCCTTGGAAAATGCTTGTAATTATTGTATGAAAATTAGTAAGTTGACATTCTGATGAAAAAGATGGATGAAAAAATGGGAAGAAAACTTCAGCACTTACTCAAGAAAGAGCAAAAGTTGTAGATGAAAAATGAGAAAAATCAGGTTTCCAAATAGTTATAAGAGTAGTAACAACTTGAAACAATCAAGGCATGGTAAAAACAGAATTAAAAAATATTATATCTACTTTTTCTCAGTTTTCTTATCCTGATTTCAATAAATTTACATATACTATTCATCATAATTCTAAGGCTCTCGTAAGAAATTATATTTTTAGATATTTCAAAAAACCTTTTTATTTAGTTTGAGATAGAGAAATATTTAATACTGAAGAATTAGCTTCTATATTCCATTTTCCTCATATAAAATATAACAAAACTCCTGAAATAAAATGGCAAAATTTCAAGATAACTAAAGCTCCTGCAGATATTCCAAAAGAGTGATTACTACTTGGATACAATGTATATAGATGAGTGAAAAAAGAAATCAGAATGCAAAATGAAGATAGATTTAGACATTTCTATGTTATTGGGCAAACTGGTACCGGTAAATCTAGTATTTTGCAAGTTATGGCAAGACAAGATTTGAGAGAATGAAGATGAATTGCTGTTATGGATCCACATGGTGATTTAGTAAAAGATTTGATTCCATTTATCCCTAGAGAAAGAGCAGATGATGTAATTATTTTTGACCCATCTGATACAGCTAGACCTATGTGATTAAACTTACTTGAAATACATTCAGAAGATGAAATGGATTTAGTTGCAATGGATGCTATGAATATAATGATAAAATTATTCTGAAATGAAATATTTGGTCCGAGACTGCAAGATTATTTCAGAAACTGAGTTTTGACACTTATGTCTTATCCTCAATGATGAGCTATTACTGATATAGTTAGATTATTTACAGATGATGATTTTCAAAAAGATAGAGTAAGACACTTAAAAAATCCTATAGTAAAAGCTTGGTGGGAAAAAACATTTGCATCTATGTGAGATAGAGAAAAACAAGAAATGATTCCATATTTTGCTGCGAAATTCGGTTGATTCATTACGAATTCTACTATGAGAAATATTATAGGACAAACAAAATCAAGTTTTGATGTTCTAGATGTTATGCAAAGATGACAAATACTTATGGTAAATTTAAGTAAATGATCACTTGGTGATATAAATTCTCAACTTCTTTGAATGGTGCTTGTATCAAAATTACAAATGGCAGCCATGAGAAGAGACAAAATCCCAAAAGAGCAAAGAACTGATTTTTTCCTATATATAGATGAGTTTCAAAACTATGTTACTGATGCTATTGAATCTATACTATCTGAAGCCAGAAAATATAGACTTAGTCTAAATGTTGCTCACCAATATTTAGGACAATTAGAAAAATCTGATGCACTTACTAAATCCTCAACAAATCTTAAACAAGCAATTTTCTGAAATGTTTGAACTGTTATGAGTTATAAGATTTGACCTGAAGATGGTGAATTTATGGAAAAAGTATTTGCTCCAACATTTTCTGGGCAAGACTTAGTTAATATGGATAAATTTAAATCAGTTATGAAATTATCAATCGATAACCAACCAACTGTTCCATTTTCTATAATTCCAGTAAATCCATACCTAGAAAAATGAGATCCAAAACTTGCAAAAGCTTTCATTGAATTATCAAAACTAAAATATTGAAGAGATAGAGAATTTGTTGCTAAAGAGATTGAATATAGAATAGGTGTTTAAAAAAATCTGTTTCCAAATTGGAAACAGATTTTTTTGTAATTAAAATATTAATTAAATCTACAATTATTAATAGGTGGAACTGAACTATTTAAATCAGTAATCAATGTTGAAGTATTATCTACTGTTAAATTTGGATCAGTTTTTCATGTATTACCACCACTATTTATGGCAGTATATCATACAGAACATAAATAATTGTAATATGTATAATTAACTGTTTTTTTACAATTAGAGCCATTATCAGTATATCAAACTGGACAAGATGTGCTTGATGTTGATTTTACGCAAGTTGAACCAGATATTGTTCACCCGTTAGGACAGTCATAATGATGAATTTTACAAATTAATCAAGGTAAAGTTCAATCATTACAAGAATAATATCATCATCGTGAATTTACTGGACAACTTTGACTTATTCAACTCCAAAAAACACATTGAGTCCCTGCTACAATTGAATTATAAAAATTTCATCATCGTAAACCATACCATCCATTAGAAGCAGGTGTTAACCGCCATCAAACATATGAACTAGCAGCATAACTCGCATCAATAGTTGTAGTAATTATATTTGTATAATCCACTACACTTCCAACAGCATTTGATACAGTTGACGCTATATATGTCGGTATACAATTACTTCAATCCCAAGAATATCAAGTATTACATATATAATTACAAGAACTTGTACTAGCTGTTAAGTTGTATGTGGCTGTAGTATTAGCTGGCAACCAAGAACTTCAATTCCATGTTTGAATATAACTAGATACAGTATTCCATATAGCATTTGAGGGTAATCATGTACAAGTATAAGTTTGAGTATTATTAACTGTACAAGTATCATATTTATAACTTATATCTCAAGATAGAAGTCAATTATTACATGTTCTAGAAATAGCTGTACAAGTTTGATTATAAGCTACACTAGTAGTATTATATGCGCTTATTTGTCATCAATTTGTTACTACTGTATTTCACAGTACACATGAATTTTGGATTATTGAGATATTTGTTAGAAGACTTTGTCAGCTTCCTGATATTGTTCATGAATTTGTACTATTATTTGAAAATACTGCAGTATATATTCCTGTGTTTGTACTTAAATCTATACTTCAAGTAGAGATTCTTTCATTTACTGGAGAGTTTGTTGTAGAATCTAGAAGTATTCCTACTTTATCTCAAATAGTATAGATATATCTACTTGTATAATCTATATTTCAAGCAAATGCTTGATTTACGAATGGATTATTTCTAGAAAATAATAATTTATTATTATTTTCTAGAAATCCTGATAATTCTATTTTCTTTCAGGTATAGTCTAGACTGTACAAAAATCTAGTATTATCTTTTGGATCTTTAAATGAATCTCATCTAATTGATTTTATAACTGTATCTCAAACATATCATTGTTTTGATACTCATACTATATCTATATAGTCATCTGGTGTTGGATATATTTGTTTTTTAACATATGAGATTGTTAATCAATCATATACTGTTTTTAGGCTAGTTATTCTTGATGAATCTCTAGCATCAGCTGTATATGATTGGTATGACATAAATCCTATTGTAGCAAGGATAGCTAGAATTGTTATTACTATGATTAGTTCAATTAGTGTGAAGGCTTTTATTTTGTGTGAGTTCATAGAGGAAAATTTAGTATTAAATTATTTTTGATTTTATATTATTTTAGAAAATTTTCAAGTTTATAAATATATAAATTATATAAGTCCATGATCTCTGAAAACTTCTAATTGGCTAGAACTCATAAACTTAGAAAGCTTTTCTTCTCCAGCCTCAAATATAGCATCTAGATTCCCAAATTCTTTTAATAATTTAACTCTGGTTTTTGGTCAAATTCCTGGTAAATCTTCAAGCATATTTTTCTTGCTTGATTTGATTCTAGAATCTCTATTAAAAGTAATTGCAAATCTATGAGCTTCATCTCTGATTTTTTGTACAAGTCTTAATTCTTCTGAATCTTTTTCAAGTAGAATTGAAGTTTTTTCTCCAGGTAAAAATAATTCCTCTTCCCTTTTTGCTATTGATACAAATTGAAGTTTAGAAAAAATATCTATTTCTTCTATTCCCTCTCCAGAAAGAAGAGGGCTAGGGTGAGGTTTTGATTTAAATTCCTCTACCACACTCATAACACTAGACAACTGCCCCTTCCCTCCATCTATTATTATCAAATCTGGTACGAATCCTATCTTTTCTATTTCTTTTAATCTTCTAGTTAAAATTTCTTTCATAGAAGCAAAATCATCTATTTTCCCTTCATCCAGACTTTTTATTTTATATTTTCTATATTTGTTTGGATTTGTTTTTCCATTTTCTATAATAGTACGAGAAGCAACTGTATGATTTCCAGAAATATGACTAATATCATTACATTCAAATAATATATCTTTGTTTATTTTTTTATATCCCAGAAGCTCAAGTAAATTTTCCTGAGTTTTTTTAGTGAAATTTTTAGTAGATAGACTATCTAGATTATCCTTGTAAGCGAAATCAAAAAGGTTTTTATAAACTAATTTCAGAAGCTCTAATTTCCCTCATATTTTTGGAATATCAAGTATTATTTTTGGCATATCAATATTTATTTCAAATGGCAAAATTAATCCTAGCTTACTTTTTTGATTTATATAATTATTTTCTATAAAATATTCCATTATAAATTCCTTGTCCTCATCAAGTTTATCTTCTATTTTATAATTTTTATATCAAGTAATTTTACTATCTCTAACTTCCATTATTCAAATATATTTTTTATCATATTTTTCGATATAATTTATTATATCCCAGTCTCACTCTATGAAATCTCTAACTATTTGAGAATTATCCAAAATTTTTATAGATTCTATTGTTTCCTTGATTTTTTGAGCTTGTTCAAATTTAAGTTCAGAAGCTAAAGTTTTCATTTTTTCTTCTAAATATAACAAAACTCATTTAATATTTCAACTTAAAAAATCTTTAGTTTTTTCTATAGATTCTAAATAATCATCTATATATTTTTTTTCAAGTAAACAAGGACCAGAACAAAGTCCAATATAATAATCAAGACAAGGAATTTTTGTATTTCATTTTGATTTTATAGAAATTTTTCATTCTTTTTTTTCAAAAACTATATTACAAGATCTAGAAAAAAATACTTTTTTTATGATTTTTAAAATATTTGCTACATAAGCTGAACTTGTATAAGGTCAGAAAAAATCTCCACTTCCAGCTTTGATTCTAGTTTTTATTATTTTTGGGATTGCTTCAGATGTAATTTTGATATAAATATAATTTTTATCATCCTTCATTAAAATATTATATTTTGGCTTATGTTTCTTAATAAGAGTTGATTCTAGAATTAGACTTTCTTCTTTATTATTTGTGATAATACATTCTATATTTACTATCTCTTTTATCATCTTTTTCTTAGCTAGGTTCAAATCTGCAGACGACAAAAAATAAGAATTCACTCTAGAATGAAGCGAAACTGATTTTCAGATATATATAATCTTCCCTGTTTTGTCCAAAAATTTATAAATTCAAGGATTAGTTGGGATATTTTGTAATATTTCTTTTAAATTATTATTTGACATATTTTGTAAAATAGTTATAAATCTGTCCGCCTATATAGCAATATATATGGAAATAAAAAACAATTGGAGATACTCAAATGAGTGGAACAGAAGGCAATAGTACAGGACTCGATCAAAATAAAACAGCAGAAGAACAAACTGCCGAACACACAGCAGAACAAGGAGAAACAAGTATCCTTGATAAAGCAAAAGAGATGATTTCAGAACATCTACCAAATGATGCCGCGACAAAAATTGCAGCAACGGTAGAAAAGATCCAAGATGCAGCTGCAAACGCAGCAGATAAATGGAATGGTCTCAGTTCGAAAAATAAAAAATTAATCGGTGCTGGAGTATTCGGCATCATTGCAATCGGAGCAATCGGTGTAGCTATTCTAAAACGGCAACAAGCAAAAAAATCTTCTGAAGAAGAAGGCAAAGCAGCCGCTTGATTCTACATCTTTCTACAGAGCCTTAGGGCTCTTTTTTTATTATACAAAATATAAATTTAAAAACAAATAAACCCAGAATAATTAATCCGAGTTTATTTACTTACTTAAATCTATTGTTCATCTACTATTTTTAATTTCTTCTATTTCTCGTAGATCATCCTCTGTTAATTTATGCTTTTTTTCATATCATTTTGCTCACATATAATCTTCAACTATACCTGATAATGTATGTATAAGTAAATCAAATTTATCTAATTCTTCTTCTACTTCTTCTTCTCATTCATCTTCATGTTTTATATTTTTTTCTATTTCATTAAGTGTATCATAAGGTAGGAATGATTTTTCCATAACTATGTTTTCACTTCAAATTTTATGCAAAACTATTTTTCAATTTTTAAGTAATGTATCCATAATTCAATCTTGAATAATTTCAACTCATTCTATATTTTCATATTTTATAGATAAAGTTTTAGCATCAAAAAGTCACCATTGCATACTAACAATTCAAGAGTCAGTAACAACCCAAGCATCGTTATACCAATCAAATATATCAAATATTATTTTAGAAAAGACTAAAAAGAAAATTAATTCATAAATGTAAAATGGAGCAAAAGATCTAAAAAGCTCTGAGTTATATAAAAGAAAAGATGGCAATAAAAATCAAAAAATTAAAAGCAAAAAAATCCTATCAAAAATAACCATAAAGTGGACATGAACAACTCATAAAATCTCCTGACTTTCTGGAATATATTTTTTAAAAAATTCTTTTTCAAATTTATTCATAAAATTTTTGTAATATAGAAGTTAATTTAAGTTCATTATATAAAATAGCTTCTAATGTCAAAAATCTTTTTTCATTTGGTCTTCTGAAATAGGTTGAGAGAAAAAATATCACTGACCATAATCTACACCTAACTCTGTTAATATTCAAACAAGCTCAAAATCTTCAACATATTCAGCAACTACTTTAACTCCTGATTTATGGACAGCATCTATAGTTCAAGTAAGTAATGTAGAAATTATTTGATTTTTATCTTCTCTCAATTTTTTTACTATTTCTCAATCAATTTTTAAATAATCAAGAAGTCCATTATATGTTAAATCTAAAAATCTATTAAGATTTGAAAAATCTGATCCATAATCATCCATTGCTATTTTAAAACCCCTATCCTTTAATCATTTTAGCATAATTTTTATATCTCAAAAGAATGCAGATTCAAGTAATTCAAAAGTAATGTTACTAGTATCAACTTGATATTTTTCTACCATTTCATCAATAAATTCTAAAAAATTTTCATCTCTTAAATCATCTGCTGTTATATTTAATGAAATTGGAACATTTCTTTCACTAACTATTTTAAAAGCTTTATTTATTATAACATTTGTTATATCTGCAAGTTTTCAAGCTTTTTCAACAGCTGGTAAAAAGAAAAATGGCGAAAGAATTTTTCAATCTTTTTCTATAATTCTAACAAGAACTTCATATTTATATACATTTTGTGAAAGCAAATGTACAATCGGTTGAAAATATGGTATTAGTCTATCCTCTTTTATAGCCTCCTGAACCATATGTAATATCTCCATATTCTTTTTATATGACGAATTATCAACAAGTGACTCATCATAAAAACAAGATTTTTCTTTATTAGTTTTAGCTCTATCAATAGCTATCATAATTTTTTGATGTATATCTCAAACACCCTCTAAAATCGCTCAAAATTTTATATCTATTGGAAAAAATGTATCTAAAAGACCAGCTCAATTTGAAAGCGAAATTTTTTCTTTATCTAATTTCGATATATACTCATTTACTTGTTCTTTTGATAATCAATCCTGTAATTTTAATATGAAATTACCTCAGTTTCATCTGTAAAAAGTAGAAACTATTGGAGAAAGAATAGTTTTTAATTTTCAAGCAAATTTTTCTAAATATTTATCTCACATATCATGAGAATATCATTTATTAACATCTCAAATATTTGTAAGTCTAAGAAGCATTACTGAATTTTTAGAATCTTTTGTTTTTTCTATATCTGATAAAAATCTAGCTTCATTCAAAAATCAAGTAATTTTATCATATTCAAGTTCTCTTTTCTTGATATGTGCGACTATAATGTTTTTTATATTATTAATTACATAATCTCTTTCTCTTGAATATATTTTTATAAAAATTTCTTTATAAATAAGAGGATATGTAAAATATAAATTATAACCATCATATAAATTTATTTTGAAACTTTCATATCATTTTTTTACATCTAAATCTTTTCAATTATCCTGCATAACAGATATATCACAAAATCAATTAAATAACTCAAGTGACAATACTTTTGATATTTTATCCTCTAGACTTATATCTAAATCAGAAGAATTCAGATTTCTACTAATAATAAATGTTACTTTATTACTTATTTCATTTTTTAAATCAGCATAATGAGGTTTTTCTAATTCATATAAATATTTTTTTCAAAGCTTAATTTTATCTTTTTCATCAATTTTAATATCAATACCTAAATCTTTAGCTAAATGAGTTCATATATTTAAAGATATTTTATCAAATAAATCTTTTATTTCTAAATTATTTATTTCATCTAATGGTCTAATTTGTAAAAATTTATAATAAAATTGCTTAGTTTTATTTTTTGAATCAAATGAATTAAAAGATGAATAATACAAAGCCATATAAATATAAATATAACTATATGACGAAATTAAATGTGATGCTACTTTATTATTTTGAATATAATCTACTAATTTTCAAGTAAAAGATTCGAAATCAAAATCTTGCTTTTCTGTTGAAATAAATGATTTTATTACAATAACAAGTGATTGTATTTTAAATTCTTCATAATAATAACTACTAAAACTAGAAGTTAATAAATATTCTCATAATTTAAGTAATAATGCATTATCTAAATTTGAAAATCTAATTATATGATAAAGTGATTCTATTTCATATTGATTTAATTCTTTTTTCGCAATAAAATCAGATACAAATTTCTCTAATAGATTTTTTGGGGCTATTAAAATTTCTGTTTCTTCTTGTTGTTTATTAGTTCAAATTAAAAGAAAATTATTAAGTAAATCTGTTTTTAAAGATTTTAAATCTTCTATCTCACTATCTTCTTTTGAAAAAATCTTATAATATTTAGATAAAATTTCTCTAAATTCATCATTTCAAAATATTTCTTTTTCATCTAAAGAGTTTATAGAATCCAGCATTTCTAAAATAAGTATTGATGTATTTCATAAAAAAGCCATATAAGCTCATTCAGGATTAACTCTTCCGTTTCAAAAATTTGCTTCTTGCATCCTATTATATCAATCTATTTGTGAAGAAAATGCATTATTATAAGTAGTTAAAATTCCTCAAAGATTATTTTTTTTAATATAAGTTTCTGATTTTTCTTTTGCTATTTTATGAGAAAATACTAAATCAATTTTTCAATGTGAATTATTTAGTAAATTTAATAATTCAATATTATTATCAAAATTTCAAATAAAAGATGATGTTTTTTCTATTTTTTTCTTTATTTCAGATAATAATGTAGATATAGTAATTGAATCAGAAAAAACTACTGTTCAAACAAGTATAGCATTATTAACAATATCAAATACATTAGATAATATTTGAACTATTTTAGTAATTGATTTTATATCATTTTGAGAAACAAAAAAATCCATTAATTTATTATAATAGTTTATCAGTCCTATTATTGAATCAGGATTTTCTCATCCTATAAACATTATAGAATTATGATATATAGCATCTGATGATATATCATAATCTTTATTTATTCCTGATAAATAAAGTAAAAAGCTGAGTTCCTCAAAATATTCTACAGAAGAACTATCAACTATTTTTGGATTATTTTCCTTTATATAACTTAGTGTAAATTCAATGAAATCAGAATTTCTAAGCAAAAAATCAGAAAGATTTTCAGGAATATATTCTAATCCTATAGTGAAAAATTGAAGTTTTATATAATCTATTAATTTCTTAAAAAATTCATTTTTATTTTGAAAATTTATTTTTATGTATTCTTCTGATTTTGTTTTTGCTAAAACATCTATATTTAAAGAAGCATAATATCTAATATAAAAATCCATAAAAAGATCTTCTTCAAAATTAAGAATACTTTCAATGCATCATTTATAAAAAACACATATTTGAGAACATGCATCTGTTTTTTTAGAAACTTCATTGTTTGTTTTACAGCAGTCTATGTTATTTCAAGAATCTTTCGTAGTAATCATAAAATCAAGTATTATTCTTTTGTCTGTTTAAAATAGTTAAGAGAGCTTTTTACTCAATTTTGTTCTAAAAGCAAATTTTTTATCTTGTCTTTTTATAAAAAAGTCTATAATAAACTTGAAATTTAAAATAATACGATATTTTAATCCCATTAATTACTAATTAAAGCTTAATTTTATGCTAGACTTAATAAATTTTTACTATGCAAATATAATCAATGTTACTCTAAACCAAATAAATTTACTTTGACCTAAATTACTTTGAGCTTTGCTTATACTTTTAGCTGGTTGAGTAATATCTAGAATTATATATATATTTTCTATATTTTTATTCAAAAAATTTAAAATTATTGATTTGATTGATAAGCTTGCAATAGAGTTTGAAGAAGAAAATAATCCTGAGGAAAAAAATAAAAGAAGAAAAAAATCTAGATTTTCTGAAAAAATAAAAGTAGATAAAGTTATATCAAAAGCTATTTCTTATTATATATTTATACTATTTTTTAGAATGGCTATTTCATATATTTGAATAGTTGATGTAGAAAGTTTTTTGAAAGATTTAATTGATTACTTACCTAGTCTATTCATCTGACTTGTAATTTGATTTTTTGGTATTAGATTTGCCAATTTTATATATGATTTAGTATATCACACTCTGAATATAACTAGAGAACAAACAAGCAAAATAATAGCTTCAGGAGCAAAAATAATCATACTTTTTTTCACTCTTATGATAATGCTTGATTATATAAAAATAGTAAATACTCTTATAATAAATACAATTTTAATCTGATTTATCTGAATGCTTTCTCTTGCCGGATGACTTGCTTTTTGACTAGGTTGAAAAGATATAGCAAAAGAAATTTTAGAAAGTTTTAGAAAATAGTTTTAAAATCTCGCTTTTAAGCGAGATTTTTTGTTGTAAAATATTAATTTGACTTTGTCTTTTATAGTCTATAATGAAAGTATTATTTTTTAAACTTTTTATTTATGGAAGTTAAATCAAGTAAATTATATTCCCTATATTTAGGAATAGTGTCTTTTGTTTCTATTATTGCAATAGGTATAAACCTAGGAATTGTTCTTACATCTATCTGAAAATACTATATAGTAACAGATGAAGAATATCTGCAATTCAATCAATCATATAGATTAACTGAATGTAAAAATCCTAGTTATACTACAGCTTATGATAAAAATGGAAATGTTTTACCTCAAACAAATCCAAAAACTCCTAGTGATGAAGAAATAACTAAATGTGAAGCAAAAGTAAGAGATGAAGTAAAATTTTCTAGAAATTATGACCTAAAAGATATGTTTATCACATCTGGAGCATGGTTTGTAGTATTTGTACTATTTTTCCTATTCCACTACCCTAAATTTATAAGACAAAAAGAAGAAGATAAAGAAACTAAAAAATAAAAAAATATTCCTGAAATTTCAGGAATATTTTTTTATTTTTTAAAGATTATTTCATTTTAGCTCTAATAAATTCTACTAAATTATCAATAGCAACAATTTCTTGCTCCATAGAATCTCTGTATCTTATAGTTACATTTCCTGCCTCAAAATTAGATGAATCTATAGTAACACAAAATGGTGTACCAATTTCATCAAATCTTGCATATCTTTTGCCAATTGTACCTACTTCATCATATTCACACATAAATTCTTCTGCCAAAATTTTATATACTTTTTTAGCATCTTCTCCGATTTTTTTAACAACTGGTAAAACTCAAACTTTGATTGGAGCAACTTTTGGATCTAATTTCAAGTAAGTTCTAGCTTCTTCTCATTCTCAATCTGTTGTATAAGCATCAGCTAAAACAGTTAAGAAAAGTCTGTTTAAACCAACTGATGGTTCAATAACATAAGGAACATATTTTCTATTATTTATTG
>JAVHPF010000051.1:0-2697 GCA_036170435.1 Patescibacteria group bacterium | reverse complement strand
ATAAGTTCGATTCTTATCGGGGATACCAATTTTATGAAAAAAGAAAAACCTGAAGCTCTCAAGCTTCAGGTTTTTTTAATCCAATTTATAATTTTCACTCATTACTTTTCAATCTTTCAAAAAAATAATTCTATCTGCAATTTTAGCTACATCTGGTGCATGAGTAACCATAATAATAGTTTTTCATTGCTTTTTTAAATCTAGTAAAAGATCTATAATTCCCTGAGTGTTTACTGAATCTAAATTTCAAGTTGGTTCATCAGCTAGAATAATATCAGGAGAATTTATCAAAGCTCTTGCAATAGCCACTCTTTGTTGTTGTCAACCAGACATTTCTCAGGGTCTTGAATCTATTTTATCTGCCAGTCCTACTCTAGTTAATAATTCTGTTCACTTTTTATCTCTTTCTTTTGAAGAAGTTTCAGCATAAATTGCTGGAAGAATTACATTTTCAAGTGCCGATAATCTAGGAAAAAGATAAAATTGTTGAAAAATAAAACCAATTTTTATATTTCTAATATATGACAAAGCTTCATCATCTTTTAACTCTGATATATCTTCTCACTCTAATAAATAATTACCCGAAGTCAGCGGATGAAGACATCAAATAATATTTAAAAGTGTCGATTTACCACTTCAAGATTCTCACATCAAAGCTACAAATTCATTTTGTTTAATAGCTAAATCAACTCACTTCAAAACTGGAATTTCAGTTCCATTTTCTAAGTAATATGATTTACAAACTTGTTTTAGTTCTACTTGATTTTTCATAATTTATATTATTTAAGTGCTTCAACTACATCTAATTTTGCTGCTTTATAACTAGGATAAACTCAGCTTGTTACTCAAGTTATAAAGGCAAAAACTAGAGCTAGAATATCTCAGAAGTTGCTTCTAACTAGATATTCTCGTCAGCTTAGAATATTTATAAGTATTATAAGTCCTTCGGCTCGGACTATTCAGATTAAAGCTCATATTATAGTTAGGAAAATGGCTTCTATGAGAAATTGTGACAATATATCTTTTTCTCTGGCTCAGACAGCTTTTGCGATTCATATTTCTTTTTTTCTTTCTGCAACTCAGGCAAACATAACATTCATAACTCAGATTCCAGAAACAAGCAGAACTATTGCTCAAACTGCAACAAGTAAATAAGTAGTTCAAGTTGCTACAAGTTTTGCCATAACAAGTATAGTTCCTTGATCTCTGATAAGGAAATCTTCACTATCCCCCTCTTTTAATTTATGAGTTTTAACTAAAATATTTTTTAATTCTTCTAGTGCAGCTGTCATATTTTCTAATTTATCTGCTATAAAAAACAGATAAACTTGGTCAGATTTCGCTATGAATTTATTTGCTGTTGTTACAGGCATAACTCCAGAATCATCAAAAGAAAAATTCCCAAAAGTCACAGTAGTATCTAAAACTCATATAATTTTAAATTTCTTTTTTCCTAAATTTATATATTTTCCTATAACATCTGTTCATTCTCAGTAAATATCTTTCACGACATTTTTCCCCAAAACTACGACTTTATCTCATCTTTTGAATTCATCTTGAGTAAAAAATCTACCCGTTTTTAGTTTGAAATTTAGTATATCGTTAAACTGAGTATTTCCACCAAAAACATTGTATTGTTTAGTAGTATTATTAGCCGTAAAAGCTCGCTTTCACATATAAAATGGAGTTCCAGTTTTTATATATTTTGAGTCTTTTATAACAGTATCAATATCATCAATAGTCAGTTTAGATTTAGCAATATCAGTATCAATCGGGGCAACAATTATGGTAGTCACCGACAAAAATTTAAACTGTTCATCTATGATTTTCTCAACTCACTTTCCAATAGCCACAACCAAAACTATCGTAAAAACACCTATGATTATTCACAGGATAGACAAAAAAGTTCTCAGTCTATTTGCTCACAAGCTCTTTGTAGCCAGTTTTGTTATGTCTAGTAGCATGGATGATTTTGTTAATATTTTATCTTTTCACCCTCTCTTACTCAACTCAAAATTTGAGTAAATTCTCAGTTTGAGAATCAAACTTGTACGGGAACAGAAGCATTTTTATCTAGTGAGAAAACTTTTTGAGCAGAAATTGCTTCACTTGGCACAAGTAAAACATTTTTTAGCTCATTTGTGATATAGTTTACATTTGCTGTCATTCATTCTTTTGCAATAGATTTTGTATTATCAAACTTAATTTTCACTTTGTAAGTAACGATTCAGCTTGTATCAACTGTTGATTTATCAGAAATATAAGCAACTTTTCAAATTAAAGTGAGATTTTCTATAGCATCAAAAGTCAGTTTCACTCTTTGATCTAGTTTCACATTTTGCACATCAGTTTCTTCAACATAAGATTCTATGTAAATATTTTTAGCATTTATTATGCTTGTAAAAGGCTTAGTAGTGATAACTTGCTCTCAAACATTTCCGTTAATTTCTGAAATTATTCCATCAGAACTTGCTTTCAAAATAGTATCATCAAGTCTAGTTTGTGCTTCTTGCACGGCTCTTTTCGCTTCATCTATTGCCGCATAATATGGTGATAATTCAGCACTTGTATAAGATGATTTTTTGGCTTGTAAATTTGCTTTATTGATAGAAACCTGACTTGAGGAAACTTTAATAGAATTACTCGCTTTAGCTAGTGCATTTTCATAAGCAATTTTCGCTTGCTCATAAGTAGTTT
>JAVHPF010000050.1:0-2737 GCA_036170435.1 Patescibacteria group bacterium | reverse complement strand
TACATAATCGCTTAATCCATCAGCCATATCAAAAAATAATTTTGCCTTAATTTGAAAAACATTAAATTTATTTAATGCATTTGTTATATCATGAGAATATGAATTATATTCTTTATTAGCCAACAAACATAATGTTAATTTATCTTCAAATGCAATGTCCCCTTTAATATCTGTTCTCCAAGGACCATTTGCATGCATTTCATGTTGAATAATATGATCAATATGATATTTTGATTTAAAAGCTAATGCTTCACTAAATATTTTACGAATTTTTTCTTCAGGTACATTTGTTTGATAATTAACTAAACTAATTAAATCATTATTTATTTCTTTTGCACTAGGATCTTTTATTTCTAAAACCATTTTATATATCCAAGCATCAGAAAACTTTTGAGCTATATCTTTATTTAATTCTAAAAATTCTTGAGTAAGTTCTTTTAATTTTTTAATATCTAAATTAGTTGTAGTATATCTATTTTTAAAATTATTTATATTACTTTCAATACTAATATCAAAATGATAATTCTCTTGAAAAAACTTTAATGCATCTTCTTCTTCTTTTACTTCTATATATTTAGGCTTAGATAAATCTACTAATTTTATGTTGAAATTTTCATCACTTAATAACAAAGAATGAATCATCCATTGTTCAGCTAATTTTTCTACAGAATATTTTACCTTATTAATTGGGATACTTACACTTGTTATTTGTTCTATTAATTCTTCTTTCGTTGTATTTATTTTAATTTTTTCATGTTGTAATTTATCAACCAAATAATAATTACCATTATCTATTTCTAATAAATATTCATTATTTCTATCTGGAAAATAACCATTTTTATCTTCTTTAATAAACTTATTTAAATTAAAATCAGATATTTCATTATTATAGAATACTATTCCTTCACGAATTTCTTCAACTTGTTTAATTTTACTAACTAATATTGAATCATAAGCTAACATTTCTTCTTTTGCGAATAAAGCTGAATCATAAATTTTATTATTTTTTAATATTTCATATGTTTTTGGTAAATTTGCTCTTACCACTCTTGCATCATATGGAGTATTATGTGCTCCAAATAACACTTTTTTATCTTTATAAAATTCTAACAACTCTTGATCTACTTGTTTTGTTTCTTTACCGTATTTTTCTAATACTTCTTGTGTTATTCCAGTTAAATTAATCATTTCTTGTGGTACCAAAAAGTCTTTATCTTTTACTAAAAAAGCTAACATGACAGCTTGTATTTCACGATTATATATTATCTTATCATCTTGACTTAATACATAATTTTTAATTTGCTTATATGGCAACATCTTTTTTCTTGATATTTTTTCAGCATCTTTAGGAATAAAATAACGAACACCAAACTCTGAATCATGTTTTTGTAATATTACTTTTTTTATCGCCATATTTGATTCAGAAACTTCTTTTTCATCTATTTCAATTAATTCTGAAATTTCTTTATTTGTTAATAAATAATCTTCTTTTCTTGAAGTTCTATACAAATTTTGAAAAAATTCATCTTTATTTACTATTTCACCAGATTTTTCGTTTATTGTATAATTAGTAGAACCTATATTCATTAATTTACTATTTCCAAAACCATTAGCTTCTACATCAAATACAGCAAGTGTATCTATTTTATTTGAATCTATTATACCTATAATCATTTTTTCAAATAATTCAAAATTTAATTGACCAAAATCATGATATTTGAAAAATGGATTATCAGCTATTTCTGATCTATTTAAATTTACATAATTTTTCTCTTTAAAATCTAATTCCCAAGCATCAATTAATGCTTTTGTTTTTGAATTTTTACCTCTTATATCTATAATTTTTTTTGCTTGTTTAGAAGGCACTAATCTATCAACCATAAATACACCCTCATCCATATATCCTAAACTTAAATAATCTTTATAATTATTTTCTACAAGACGCCTAATTAATTCAACAGGAATAATTATTGTTCCGCTATTAAAATCCGTATTTATTGTAATATAACCATATTTTTTTGAATCTATTACTTCTTGCATTGTAAATTGTTCTGTAGTATAAGAATCAGTCCATATTGTGTCTTTATTTAAAGACAATATTGGTGTTATTTTTTCAAAATTTGACACATTCCCACGAACTACTTTATTTATTCTATCTATTAATTGAATAGCACTTAAATCTGTTAATAAATAATCTTTTGTATTTATTACCTCATTTTCTTTTATTTTTTCTATAGAATTATTAATGAATACATTTATAGCTTCAATAGTTGATTCATCTATAGGATTTTTTTCTGGATTATTTGATTTAATTATAAAACCTGCGGCTTTTTCATGTCCTGGAGTTTCTATTTTTATTTTTAATTGTTTTTCTAAAATTGATTTATTTTTTAAAATATCACTAATATTATAAAGAGAACGAAAACTTCCAGAAACTTTGTTTTTCATTATACTATCTAAAGTTAATGTAAAACCAGGATTTTCATCATTATATACTTTATTTAAAAATTTACGATTAAAAACAGAAAGTATATTTTCATCCGCATAAGCAATAACACTATTATCTAGTCTTTTTTTAGTTATAACATCACCTCTACGAAGTTCCACAGCCATTTTCTTTTCACTTACTTGAATTGACTTAAATACTTCTACCATTTTTTCTTCTAATGCATCCAAAAATCCACAGGCGCAAGCCCTGCTAACGCCCCGCAGGGCAGGAACGGCACAGCGTCCGTTG
>JAVHPF010000049.1:0-2796 GCA_036170435.1 Patescibacteria group bacterium | reverse complement strand
TATTATGAGTCATAAAAAAGATATAAGTCATAAGATATTTATAGGAATGAAATAATGAAATAAAGGCTCACTTGTGAGCCTTTATTTCATTATTTTAAATTTAATCTAAATATGTATGATAGAATTTGAATTAAAAAAGATTACTAAAGATATATATTTTAAAAAAGATATATCTTTAGAAAATTATATAAAAAAATCTTTTGATATGAAATTAGTATATTTTTATTATCATAAAGATGATAATAAAAAATTTTTTATAAAAACATCAATAATAGATTTTACTAAATGAAAAATAAACTATTTTGAATCATTTACGGAAAAAAATTTAGAAAAATTTAAAAATCTACAATTGTTAAATATTGTTTATAATTATAATAATCCACATAGTTTCATTGATTCATGAAATTGAAAATATTATTGTTTCGTTGATGGACAAATAAAAGAAACCAGTCATTTTTATATAATAGATATTATTAATTTAAAGTTTTATTTTTGTAATATAAATGATTTATTTCCAGATAATATTTTTAATAAATGACTTTTTACTCCTACCCCAGATAAAGCTCAATGATTAGATTATATTTATCAAATATTTGTATCATATGATGAAAATAATAGAAAATATAGAAGAAATATTTTAAAAATTTCATTAATATGAAAAAAAAATAAGATATTATATAGTTCATCAGATTTTAATACTTTTGATGATGCAATAGCACCACACATTTTAAAAAAAGTATGAAATTTATTATTATTATCTGATTTTCTCATTTTTGATTCCATTAAATGTAAATTAATTTGAAAAGAATTTAACTCATTAAATAACTTTTACTTATATATACTTAAATATTATAATAGATATTTATTATTAAGAAAAAATATATTTAATTGAAAGTTATTAGATAAAAATAAAATTTTAAAATTATTTTTAATTTTTTTTAGAGAAATAATCTCACAAGATGATATTTATTGAAAATTAAAATTATATTTACAAAAACAACAATTAGATTTTGCATCATTTTTCAATAATAATAAATTAAAACCTGAATTTAATAAATGAGTTATTGAAGTTTTTAATTTAGATACTCAAGAAAACTTTACTTTTAAAACTAGTATATCTACACCAGCACATATAGAAATGGATTATAATGATAATTCTATTTACATTTCAAATCATGCATTTTTTAGGATTAATAATTCACAACATTTATATTATTTATCTCCAGCAAGCATTGATAAATTTAAGATTATAGATTGAAAAATTATTAAAGATGCAATTTTTCAACATCCAACTGGATTTAGATATACATCACATTATATATTTTATCATAACTGAAGAAAAATAATAATGACAATATGACACCCAAATAGAATATTTTTTATTGATGGTAATAATATGGAATTGATATATTATAAAGATCTATTATTTAAAACAGAATTTAAAGAAAATGATATTGTTTTCAATACATGATATATAAATATGAATGATAATGTATTTCAGGAGAATTTTGTATGATTTAATATTTCAGAAAGAAACTGAATAATTTTTATAAAATGAAGACAAATATATTTATTATATGATTATGAAAAAAAAGATATAATATATTCTTGGAATAATATAAATTTTGGAGTAAATCCTTTAGTAGATGTAGGTGGAACAACACATGTTTTTAAAATTAATTAATATATTATGAATAATAATACATTTTATTTAGCATGAATAGAATTTTCTTTATTTACATTTAACAGTATTATAGAAAATGATATAACAAAAATAATTATTAAAGTAGAAAAAATACTTCAAGAGTATTTTTTAATTAATTCTTATATATTTACTAATTATCAATCGAACAAAAACATATCAGATTTTTCAAATAAATACAATTCAAATCTTATTTTTTCTCGTCATAAAAATTTTTTTAATTTGCAGATTTGGTGTGTCAAAAAAACAGATTTATATAAAATTGAGAAAAATGATTATTGAATAAATATACAAAATCAATATATAAAAATGTTTTTTATAAATTCACTTAAAAGTGAAATGAAAACAAATTTTATTGACCAAACCAATGATATTTATGTTAAGCTTTTTTCTATAATTGATAAATATTGATATTTGAATCAAGATATAATAAAGGCACGGAATTATATTCAAGATATTTTAATTCATTATAAAAATTTTAATATTATAAGAGATAATTTTTTTAAAGAAAGATTAATATTATCTAATTATTCAGCTTGAACTTGAATTGATTGTATTCTTCCTTCTAATATAAAACATTTATCAAATTATTTTTTACTTCATTCATTTACAAAAGATATAACTATATCAACTATTTCTAGTGATCTTCAATGTGAAGCAAATAATTATTGACCAAAATTTTCTAGATGAAAGCTTATTACTTCATTTATTGATAAAAATAAAATTTTATTTATTTCATGAACTGCAGCTGTTGGAAAAAATTGAAAATCACTTTTTATAGATGATATTGATAAAAATATTGAATATACTTTTAAAAGTATAGAAAATTTACTCTCAAAAATTTCTATGGATTGAAATGATATTATATCAGCATTTATATATATTAAAAAAGAATCATTTTATGATAATTTTATAAAAATATATAAAAAAAATAATTTTAATTTTCCATATATTTATACATTTTGTGATATTTGTAGGGATGATTTTCTTTTTGAAATTGAATGTATTGCGGTAAAAAAGAATTTGAATTAAATTATATTTTTTTTATTTCTATCTCATATCTCAAATCATCTACATTTCCAGCTCATTGTAAT
>JAVHPF010000048.1:0-13531 GCA_036170435.1 Patescibacteria group bacterium | reverse complement strand
CTGTATTATTAGGATTATTTTCTAACATTGCAAGTAATTGATATTTTGTTTTATTTGGATCTATAGAATAAGTATAATATTTTTTATCAGTAGTATCTATAAAACTATCTCCAGCTCTTAATTTTGCTAATACATTAGTTCAGGCATATCATTGATATGAAAATACTAAAGCTCAAGTATAAATAGTAGCAAAATTATCAGGGTCAATTAATTTAGCATTTTTAGCTTGATAAACTTCAAGTCAAGTTCTAAGTTCTCATAAATCAGCTTTTCTCTTTCCATCTCTTGCATCAAGAGTATATGATTGATAACTCATAAATCCTATAGTAGCAAGAATAGCTAGAATTGTAATTACTATGATTAACTCTACTAGTGTAAAGGCTTTTATTTGATGTGTTTTCATGATAATTAAAAAAAGATTAAAATAATTTAACTTATTTTAATCTTTTTTATATAAATGCAAGTTTTTAATTATAGGTCCATTTAAGAAATATTCCTTATAACAAAAGGAATTATTTCACTTACTGAAACTAAATTTTCAGGCAATTCTTGTAATACTTTTTCTATATCTTGTTTCTTGTATCACATATTAGTAAGCGATTCTATAACTGTTGTTTGAAGTGAAGATTCTATTTTTCTTAAAGTTTTTCATTCTCTTTTAATTTCTAAATTTGCATGTTTGAAAATATCTTTATCTTTTAATTCTAGTATCATTTTTGAAGCCATTTTTTTCCCAATTCCTGGAATAGAAGTAATAGTAGCTTCATCTTCCATTTTAATAGCTTGAATAAGCTTATCTATACCAAGACTTAGTATATTATTTGCTACTTTTCAACCAATTCATGAAACTTTTATAAGTTCTTTGAAAAGTTCTTTTTCTTCTTTTTCTAGAAATCCAAAAAGACTTTGAGAATTTTCTGTTATATGGTGATAAACATAGATTTCAGTTTCTTTTTCATTTAAGAGTCTAGCATAAGTAAGCTCATTTATAATAAGTTCATATCAGATTCCAGAATTTGTAAGCACTATAACTGAATTTGATTCCAAATCTATTAAATTTCATTTTAGGTAAGATAACATAGAGTGTTTTATTAGTTTTAATTTTTCTTATTTTATGATTAAATGAGAAAAAGCAAAGAATTATATAAAAAAAATCCTGTTTTTGGCAGGATTTTCAACTTAAACTTCTAGACTTTTATTAATCCAAATATCTAATTCATCTTTGTTTTCTAAAATTTCTTCAGGCAGAGTATAATATGAAATATATGCTGGTTTTCATTTTCTTTGATATTCAAAAATTTTTGAATTAGCTTTTTGGTAATCTTCTATATTATTTTTTCAAACTTTGAAATATAATTCACCCATTCGATAAATTGCAAAAATTTTTCAGTATTTATAGATTCAGTAGCCAGAAAACATTGATTTTATAGAGAAACTAGACTCTCATAATAAACAATCTTCTAGAAAATAAATCAAAAATTCAGGTATTTTTTTCATGAGTATTTATTGTTATGATTCTTTTATCACATACTTTGATTTTAGGCAAAAATTATATGGTTTTTATGCTTTCTGTTAATATAGTATTAATATTATTAAACTTTTCTTCATTTATATTAAGTAAGTCATCTTCCATATATAGTCTTTTGTTAACTTCAATTTGAAGTGTAGGAATTTTTCAATCTTTTTTCTCACTATGTCCAAATTGTTGAGTTATATTTCATCATAAAAATGGCGAATTTATAGCAACATTTAATCCATGTTTTTCAAGTAAATCTTTCAATTTTTGAATAAGTTCAGGGCTGAAAGTAACATAACCTATTCAATCTCTTATATTTCAGTTTTTATCTCACTGATTTCATAAAATTATATCAGCTCTTTCTCAATTTCAAGCTTGATTACCAGTAGTAACAGGATCACAAGAATGCACATCAATTAAAACATCTATTTTTCAAGACATTATAAAATCACTTATTTTTTTATAATAGGGGCTATAATATTTTTCTGTAATTTCCAATTTTTCTTCTTCACTTAATTCTACTCAGTCTTTATATATATTTTTTCAATTATGTGCAAGCTGTAAAGGGAATAGTGCCCTAGTGGTATTATTATATTTTTCTAATGTAAACAAATTAAAACCAGCAATATTTCTATTTAAATTTCCAAAAAGTAAATGAGTTTCAGCAAAAATCTTTTCTCAGTCAATATTTCAAAAAAATTGTTCAGTTCAAAAATCCATAGTTATAATTAAATCTTCTTTCGAAATATTTAATTTATTTTCTAATCATTTTGGAATATTAGCAGAAGAATGAGGGTAGCTAAATAGTATATTTTTCATTCATTTAATATTATTAATAAATTCACTTCTTTAAATTTGAGATTCTAAAAAATCAAAAATTTTAGCAGGTATGTTTATACCAGTAGCTTGAATAAATCATTCAAATTCAGGAGATCTATTTATTTCTAAAATATAAGGATTTCAGGTGTTTTTATCTAATATAATATCGACTCATGCTACATCTATAAATAGTGTTTCGGCAGCTTTTATTGCAATATCAGATAAATTCTCATCTAATTCATGTAAACTAGCTTCTCATCATAATGCTACATTATTTATAAAACTTCAATCTTTTCATTTTCTTAAAATTGCTCCTATAGTTTTTCATCAAATAACTATAATTCTTAAATCTCAATCATTTTCAATAAATTCTTGATACATAAACATTGTATCATTTTGATGATTATTTATAAAATCATTAAAAGTATCAACTAAATAAACTCAATTACCGTGTCTTCCATCAATAGGTTTCATTATGAATTTATTTCAAAGATTTTTTTGTAGAAAATTAAAATATTTTTCTTGTTCATCTTTAGAAAATTCTTTGATTTTGAAATTTGAATACGTTTTTGGATAAGGTAAATTATTATTTAACAAATCAATAGCTGTTCATATTTTACTAGTCGCAAAATTTTTCGTTAGTCTTGTATCAAATACTCATATTCCTTTATTTTTAAAATAATTAGAAATTAGCTTTCGTTCTTCAACATTTTCCCTAATATCTCTAAAAAACACTAAATCAACATTTGAAATATCTTTTCATTCAGAAAATAATATTCCATTTCTGAATTCTAATCTAGATAAATCACATAATATAATTTCATGTCATCTTTTTATTCATTCTGCATGAATTAAATCAAGAGTTTTCCTTTTTTCAGTATATGCTAATAATAGTTTCATATTATATGATTTTTTTGTTAAAATTAATTTAATGATTTATTTTTCTAAAACTGCTTTTATTCTTCTTACTCCAGAGCTTGAAGCTTCTTCTTTTTGAATTTTGAATTTTCACATTGTTCCAGTTCTTTCAACATGTGGTCATCCACAAAGTTCTTTAGAATAAACATTTCATTCTTTATCGGCAAAAGTATAAACTTTTACAGTGTCTGGATATTTTTCCCAAAAACTTCCTTCTACTCAAGCGGCTTTTGCTTCATCTTTTGGCATATTTTGTAAATCAACAAGTATATCTTTTGAAATAGCTTCGTTTACATAATCTTCTACTTTTTTAAGAATTTCAGCATCTACTTTCCCATCATTTGTGAAATCAAATCTAAGTCTTTCAGCTGTGATATTTGACCCAGCTTGATGAACATGTTCTCCTAGATATTTTCTAAGACCTGCTAGCATCAAATGAGTTGCAGAGTGAAGAGCTGTTACTATTTCTGAATCATCAGCTAAACCTCATTTGAATTTTTGTTCAGCTCAGGCTCTTGATAATTCTTGATGTTTTTTGAAAGCTTCATCAAAACCTATCTTATCTACTTTTAATCCTTTTTCAGTTGCTAATTCTGTCACCATTTCAATAGGGAATCAATAAGTATCATAAAGTCTAAAGGCTTCTACTCAAGAAATCTCTGTTCTATCCCCCTCGCCTGTAAGGAGAGGGGCTAGGGGTGAGGTCTTTTCTGAAATAGTTTGAGTTCTAGTCTTTAATAATTTATCAAATTCTTTTAAACCATTTTCCAAAGTGCTAGAAAATTGTCTTTCTTCTTTTTCTAGAGCAGCAATTATTTCTGCTTTATTGATTTTTACTGACTCATAAATATTCTCAAATTTTTCTATAACTTTTGCTATAATTGGAGTCATAAAAGCTTTTGATGTACCTAGTTTGTATCCTTCTCTTACAGCTCTTCTAATAAGTCTTCTCAAGATATATCCTTGGTCTACATTTGAAGGTCTGATTCAGTCAGATAACATCATAGTTGCCGTTCTTGAGTGATCTGCAATTATTCTGATAGAATTTCTAGTTTCTTCATTATAAACTACTCATAAAGTATTTTCAATTTCTGCAATAATATCTGCAAAAACATCTGATTCGTAAACTGATGGAGTTCAAGTTAGAGTTCTTGTTATTCTTTCTAGTCCCATACCAGTATCTACATTTTGTTGAGCAGCTTTTTCGAAACTTCCTTCTGGAGTTTTTACGTATTCCATAAATACATTATTCCAGATTTCCATCCAGTTTTTGTCATCATTTCATACTGTACTTCCTTCTGGTGGAAATTCACTATTTCAAACCCAATAAAAAATTTCAGTATCAGGTCCACAAGGTCCAGTTAGACCTGCTGGCCCCCACCAATTATCTTCTTTTGCTAAATATGAAATATTTGTAACACCTTGTGTTCTCCAAAGTTCGGCTGATTCTTCATCTCTTGGAGCATCTTGATCTCATTCAAATACTGTTACAGCTATTTTTCTTGGATCTATTGCCAACCAATCTTTGCTAGTTAAAAATTCATAAGACCAAGCTATTGATTCAGCTTTAAAATAATCACCAAGTGACCAATTACCAAGCATTTCAAAAAATGTTAAGTGAGTATTATCTCAAACATCATCTATATCACCAGTTCTAATACATTTTTGATAATTTACCAATCTTTTCCCAAGAGGATGAGTTTCTCCAAGTAAATATGGAACAAGAGGTTGCATACCTGCAGTGTTAAATAAAACTGTTGGATCATTTTCAGGAACAACAGAAGCTGAAGGGATTATCGCATGTTGTTTTGTTTTAAAAAATTCTAGGAATTTTTGTCTTATTTCGTTGCTAGTTATTTGCATAAAATTCGTTTAGTTAAATATAATTTTGTTTATTATAGGGAAACTCATTTATTTTTCAATTTTTTTGTTGATTTATTATTTATGAAATTGTTTTTATATAAGTCAAGTTAATGATTTGTACATAGTTTTAGTTTTATGTTAGAATTAAAGAAATTATTAATAATAAATAAGAATTATGTCTTACGAAAATAATCCAAATACATCAAGTCATAGAGAAACAGTATTACATAGAGAAATAGATGTGGAATTAAAATCTATAGTTGAATGATGGGAAAAATATTATGCTTCAAGAAATCCTGAAAGAGCTAAGGAAATAAGGGAAGAATTTGCTAAGCTAAAAGAAGCTTTTGAAGAAGCAAAAAAATCAAATTGAAAAATAACTAAAAAAGAATTAGAAGCTTTAGAAAACGATATAAAGAAAGTTAATCATGTTATAAATGAAAATGCTAAAGAATCTAAAAAGTTAGAAAAAAAAGTTCTTTGAAAAGATATTGAAAAATATAAAGATAATAAAGAGGCAACTATATTAGCATTACACTATTTAAATAATAATTATAAAGATAGAACTGATGCTGATTATTTAGATAAAGTTAAATCATTGTTTTGAGAGAATGAAACTATAAAAAAATTAAATAATAAAAGAGATATTCGTTTATTTCAAGAAAAGCTATTACATAATTTATGAATAAATGAGGAATGATATACAAAAACTCAATTATTATGGGCTTATTCAAAGGATTATTGAAACTATTGTACTAATGTGCATATGATAGAAGGTAAAATAAAAGATCTTAATCTGAAAAAAATTGGTAATAAAGCATTAACAAGTTATCTAAATTATTTAGAATGAACTTGAAAATTAAATAAAAAATATTTAATAGAGCATTTTTGATTATCTAAAACGAGGGAATTATTATCATTTTATCAAAGAAACAATGAAAAAGATGAATCAGATTTTACTTTAAATATCTCAGATAAAATAAAAAATAATTTAAATATTGTTTATAAGTCACTTGAAGATGTTAAAGATATTGTAGTAGAAAAAGCTTCGGAAGCTTTGGAATCATTAGAAAATTTTATAAATTGATTAAGTAATGTTAAAAGTAGTCAAGAATTATCAGATAAATTAAAAAATATAGATAAATATAAAGATTCGGAAAAAGAAAAACTTATTGAAATAGTTAAATCTAAAAGAGAAAATTATAAAAAACTTTTTCTTGATGCAATGAAAAACTCTTGATTAAAAGAAAGAGCAAAAGATAAAATTGTAGAAGATTTTATGAAGAAATTAGATTCTCATCTTACAGTAAAGGATTTAGGAACTTATATTAATTTGGTAAAAGAATTTAATAGTCGTAATAAAGTTGATTTAAAAGTAAATAAATTAATAAATGCATGAACTGAGTATAAAAAAGCTAATGCGGAGTTAAATACTTTTAATGCAAAAGATGATATTTCTTTATTGAATAAACAAATAGCAAAAGCTAAAGTAGATAAAGATTTTACTAGATTAAAATTTTTAGAAAAGAAAAAGAATTGACTTGAAAAATCTTTACTAAATGCAAATAAAACTATTAGTGAGGTAAAATCTCTTACTTATGCTATGAAGGCTTTTTCAGAAAAGTGACTTGATTTAGATAAAATAAAATCAGCAAAAGAATATGAACAAGCTTTAGGCTTAATAAGAGAATCCGATAAAGAATTTGATGCAGAATTAAAAAAAGAAGAGGCAATACAGAAAAAACTTGATTTAGAAATAAAAAAATATGAACAAGAAGCTCTTCCTGAAGCAGGTAAAAAAGATAAATCTGAAAAAGTAAACAAAGAAAGTGAAAAGAATAATAACACTCAAAAAGAAATTTATGAAGGGAAAACATTTAATGTTATAAAAAATGAATCTTGAGATACTACAGCTTATACTGGAATAATTTGAACAAAACAAATTTCAATTTTGGCTTCTGAGTTAACATGAAAAGAAAAAGAAGATTTAGAAAATAATCCTGAAAAAATTAAAAATTTTGTAGAGTTTAAATTATTTTTAGAAGAAACTGGTCTTGGTTTTTTATGGAAATACAGAGATAAATTAAAAAATAAATTAGCTGAAAAAAATAATTTTTATGATTATGAAGATTGATTAAGTACAAAAGAACAATTAGATTTATTAAATTTTATAGGGGAAAAATTATGATTTACTAAAACAGAAGATTTAGCTTATTTGAAGGAAAAGTTTGAACAAAAATCTAAATTATCAGTTTTTGAGGTAAATGTTAAAAAATATGAAAATAATTCAGATAAAAATATTTTTGAACAGGCTTTGGAATGAAAACTTATTGATAAATGAAAATGGATTGAATAAATCAAAAAAACACTAGAAATTTCTAGTGTTTTTTTGCTATTTTCTGCAAAAAATGATAAAATAAATATGCAATTTATCTTAATTAAAGCTATTATGCCTAATTTAGAACAACAAAACAGAGATGAAATAATAAAAGAAGTATTTAATATACTTAGTTTTGTCGATTCTAAATTATCTGATATGCTTACATCAAACATAAATATTTGGTCAACAAAAGAATTATCTCAAATCCTAGAATTTCTAAAAACTTGAGATTTAAAACCAATTTATGATTTTCTGGAAGACAAAAAACAAGAATATCTCATGATGATTTCGGAAATAAAATGAAAAAAAAGACTAAGTAATTTAAATGATATAAAAATGAGAGAGAAACTAGAATTAGAAGAGGAAAAAGAGGAAATAGAAAATATAGAATTTAATTTTTAAAAAATATCAAAAATATGGCAGATATAATAAAAGAACAAACTTGAAGTGAAACTCTGGAACAAAAACAATCTTATGAAGATTTAATGAAACAATTATCAGAATTAGAAAAACAAATCTGAGGAGATTGAATTATTTGAAATTGAGATAGTGTTTTAGATGAGGAATATAAAGAAAATTTAGAATATGTTATTGAAGATTGAGATAAATTATTAGATAAAATAGAAATGCTAAAGTCTATGTTGGAATTATTTACTAAAAATATAGACGTTAGAAAAATAGAAAATAATTTATATTCATTATATGGGAAAAAAATACTATGAAAATTTCATTGAAAAGAAAAGGAGATCGGTAATTATATAAATAGTATTAGTAAATTAGAAGATAATATTAGAGATTCTATAGCAAATGATTCATTTAATAAAATTATGTTATGATGATCAATTGATGATGTAATAATTTATGTTAAGGAATCAAGAACTAATTATAAGATTAGTAAAATCAAGAAGATAATAAAAGAGTTTAATTTATCAGATGAGGAAGTTAATAATGAAGTTTCTAACCTTTACAATATTATATGATCTGATGATTTTCCAAAATATTCTAAAGCAAATGTTGATAATGGAAGTTTTTTTAAAAATAAATATACTATTGAAAAGGAAGAAGTTTTAGATGAAATATTTAAATCATTATATTGAAAAGCTCAATCTAAATTTGATGAAAATACTATTAATATTATAAATAAAAAAAGGAATTTTGCAGAAATTATAAAAAAAGATATTGATCCACTTAGAATGTGATTAGAATTGCAATGTAATTTGGATATTGAATTAAAAGAAATAAATCAAAATAATCTTACAAAAGATGATGTTAATAAAATAAGAGAAACTAAAGATAATTATTTTGTAGCTTTGACAAAATATTTAAAAGAGGATGATAGAGCTAGATCTATATTTTTAGAAAAGGCTGAAATAAATAATCCTTCTGATAATGATATATGATTTAAGGATTGATTAAAAATATGACTTTGAGATTGTGATCATTTGAAAAACTTACTTTGAGAAATTAGAGTTGTAGAAATGTGAAGGAAAGTTGATAAAATGATAGAGAAAGCCAAATCTTTATATAATGATGAGGGTTTAATTCAATTAAAAGCAAAAATAATAGAAAAAGTAAAGACTGATTGAAAAGAATGTGTACTTGATTATGTTAAATTTTTTGTCGATTTTGATAAGGAAGCAATAGAAAAATGATGGGCAAACAAGTTAAGAAAAGTAGATGAAAAAACTAATAAAATAATTCCATTAAATGAAAAACAAGTATGAATAGATCTTTTAGAGATATTAAGATCTGATGTAGATGAATATAGAAATAAATTACTAAATTTATTATTAAAATATAATTTAGAGAGTTTAGATTTAAAATGAAAAACAGATGAAGATATAACTAAAATATTAAAAAATAAATGAGTTATTAATAAAGATATAAATGAAATTTTAGATTTAAATTCTAAAATTAACAAAACTAATTCACAAGTAGTTGTAATGACTAAATTCAATTCTTTAAGTTCAGAAAATCAGACAAAATTTTTATCTGATTTTGAAAATGCTAAAAAAGAATGAAAAGAACCAAGTGAAGCAATAAAGATACTAGATACTTATGTTCAAAAGAATAGTGAAGAAGTTAAACAAAATATTTTAAAATCTTATCCAGATGCTATTATAAGTCCTTCATCAAATTGATGAGCGGAAATAAAGTTATGAAATACAATTATAGATTTGAATTCAAAAGAATTAAATATTATTTGATGAAATAAAGAAAAATTAGAAAAATTTATTGATTTTAAAAAAAGTTTAGATGATTTAGGGTTATGATTTTTATGGAAAGATAGAGAAGTATTATTTCAAAATATAAAAAATCAAAAGTGAGAAAATTCTATAAATATGCTGGATGATAATGTTATTTGAGATCAAGAATTTAAAAATATACTAGATTATATAGCTGATAAAATAGATATTCCTAAAAAAGAAAATTTAGATGAATTTAAACAAGATTTTTTAAAAATTAAAAGTGAAAGATTGTTTAATAAAATAGATTATAGTAAATTTGATAATGATAGAGTTTTTTCTGAAATATTTAGAGATAAATTACTGTTTGAAAAAAATACAGAAACATTAAGAAGAGAAATTTAGAGAAAAAGACTAGCAATTGCTAGTCTTTTGTTATTACCCCACTAATTGGATTTATACTAATCACATGTGGAAATAATTTCTTATATTGTGTTTTTATTTTCATAATTTGATTTCCTCGACAATTACTTCATATTTGACTTCAGGTCATATAAATATATCAAGTTCAAGAAATTGACCACGAGAATGAATTATCTAGATTATAGCAATCTATACTATTTATTTCATATAATTTATCAGCTTTTATAGTTTCATAATTTATCCGAGAAGTTCAGCTATAGTAACTAGTTAATAGAGTTCAAGAATTTGCTTTTGAAATTTCTATTTTCCAGGCACTTGGAACTGTTAGATTTGTTCCTATTCATTTACTAACTAAGGCATTTGCAATAGTTGTTTCTATAGCTACTTGAATTTTATTCGCAAAAGAGAGTGATTTTTGCTGATCTTGTCATTTAGATAAGTCTATTTTTGATAATCATATTAAAAGTATTCCAATCATTGCTATAACTACTAATATCTCTATTAAAGTGAAGGCATTTTTTGACAACATTTTGACATTATTGTCAAGCTCGTTTTTTGGCTTTGTAATCATATTTAGAGGAATTGTTAAAAAAATGTTAAAAAATCATTTGTGTTTTTTTATTATTTTATTAAATTGTCCTCGCAATACAAATTTATTTTTATTTTCTAATCTTTTTTTGTAAACTATGAAAAAGACACAAAAAGCGATTTTTATGGCTGCTTTGATGATAGTAACTAGTACTAGTTCTATTGCTTTTGCTGCTACTGGTGATACTACGGCTACTACTTCAGCTACTGCTGATTTTGCTTTTACTGCAGCTCCAGTTGCATCTGATATAACAGGTAATTCTGTTAAAATAGCTTGGGATAAAGTAGAAGGTTCTACAGGATATATGGTTCATTATGGTAAAGTATCAGCTAAAGCTGATGGTAAATACGAAAATGATTCAGATCTTATAGACGCTACTGAAACAGGAGCTAGTTTGGATAAATTAGAAGCTAAAACTACTTACTATGTAGCTGTTTCTGCTTATGATAAAGATGCAAATGAAAGTCCTTTATCTGATGAAATAACTGTTACTACTACAGATGCTAGTGCAACTGCTACTGATATGAATTCAGCATCAGGAATAACTGCTCTTTCAGTTAAATCAGTTAATGTTACATCTGCAAACAAATTAGAAGTTGTATTTTCTGCTGAATTAGACAATTCTCCTGCTGCAAAAAGAGAATTTAAATTAGCTTCAAAAGATGGTGCTGAAATAGCTATTTCTTCTGTTGAATTAACAGATACTAATAAATTATCTTTAACTCTTGCTACTCCTGTTGAAGTTTCAAAAGATTATTCTTTAACAGTTCTTGCTTTAAATGATAAAGACGGAAATAGTATTCAAGCTGGAGTTGATGGACAATTCGCATTTACTGCTCCTGAAACTATTGATGGTTTAGATGCTGCTAGTTGATCAGGAAATGCTGCTGAAGTTGCTACTGATGCAAAAGCTTTACCAAAAACTGGTCCAGAACAATTTTTAATCTTTGCTCTAGCTATGATCCTTTGATTAATAGTTTTAAGTTATAGAAAAAAAATCTCTTAATTAAAACAAAGATTTAAGTGGATATAAAAACGCGCATAAAAAATCTCCAAAGAAATTTGGAGATTTTTTATATATTTGTTTTTTTGCTTATTGGAAATATTAATCAAATTATTGTAAGATTTTTGAAATTTACTAAGAAATTATATTTTTCTATTATATTTTTATAAAGTGCAATATTCTTTCATACTTTAGCGCTTTGTTCTATAACAAGATCTTTTAGATATAGAAATTTTCAATCTTTTTGTAGTTTAGGTTTCTTATCAAATACTTTGAATAAAAATTCTATTTCATAATGAATCTTTTTTTCATTATTTAGGAATTCAGAGAAGCTAGAATTATTTCCAGAATTATAAAATTCTATTTTTCTCAAGTAATTTATTTCTGCAAATACTTCAGTTTCTTTTTCTATATAATGTTTACTGATTTCAAATAAGGCAGGAGTTAGGTTACTTCTTTTTTTAAATAAATCTCTTATTTTTGATTCAAGTAAGTTTATTTTATTTTCCAGCATATATAAAAAAGATATAAATGCAGAAGAAACAAGCATAAATACCACTCATATTATTATAATTAAGTTCATATTTTTTTCGTTAATTTTCTAAGTTCGGGTCTATTTTATCATTTTTATGTATATCTAGCAAAAATTATATAGTTTTGTAATTGAAATTAGCTTGACGATGTTTTAAATCAGATTATAAATAATATACTTTTAAAATTTGAATTTATTTATCTTTTTCTTATTATCAGATAAATATTAAATATACAAAAATATGCTTTCTACACTGATTTCTAAATCCTTGCTACATACAACTGATAATTATATAAAATCACTTAACAAAGGGGGGATTTTGACAGTTTGAGACTTACTTAATCATTTTCCAAGAGACTTTGAAGATAGAACAAATGTGCTGGATACTTTTTCACTTATAAATATTAAAGAAAAAAATACTATTTTACTAAAATTACTTAGTATTTCTAGCTCAAGAACTGCAAATAATAAAATCCTTACAAAAGCAATTTTTGAAGATAAAAATGGATTTTTAGCTGAAGCTGTTTGGTTCAATAGAGAATTTTTGGCAAGACAATTAGAAAGATATACCGGTAAGCAAGTTTTAGTTATTTGAAAAGTAAAATATGAATATGGAAAACTTAGTTTTGTTTCACCAGAAGTAGAGCGAGATTTATCAAAAATTGCTTGAGAGGTAGTACCAATCTATCCAGATTTTAACTATATTCCAGGTAAATGGATAGAGTGAAAAATGGAACTAGTGGCTAAATATATAGATTATATAGATGAAACTCTTCCTGAAGAGATAATAAAAAAGTATAATTTCATTTCTAAAAAAGAAGCTTATAAGCTCCTTCATTTTCCAAAAACAAAACAAGATATTGAAATTGCAAAGTTTAGACTTGGTTATGAAGAACTTTATAATATTAATTTCGCTTCTTTAGAAAAAAAATATGAAAATATTAATTTTTCTGAAGGGAAAGCTTTGTCAATTCCTCTTGATGCTGAACTTGTAAAAGAAATAATAGCGAGTATTTCATTTGAGCTTACAAATGCTCAAAAAATTTCACTTTTCCAAGTATTGAAAGATATGGAAAAAACTCATTCTATGCAAAGATTACTTGAATGAGATGTTGGTACTGGGAAGACAATAGTTGCACTAATTGCGGCAATTCATGCAATAATTCAAACAAGGAAACAGCCCCCTATCCCTAAGCCAATAGAACAACCTCACCCTAACCCTCTCCTTAGAGGAGAGGGAATAGTAGGAATGAGAGAAAATTATAAAGAAGTTCCTGATTATATTGTTGAATTATCAAAGAA
>JAVHPF010000047.1:0-13533 GCA_036170435.1 Patescibacteria group bacterium | reverse complement strand
CCATTTGTCTGTATAGTATTTATTCACTTTACATCAAAAAACTTTTGTTTGCATTATTATTTTTCTATTTTTTAAAATATTTTTTTCATTATATTTTTTTTTGATAAATATCCAAAAAAAATTGACTTTTAGTAGTAAAAAGATATAAAAAAGGCCTCAATTTTAATAAAAGGAGGGAATATTAGGATGATTAGAAAAGTTATCCCAGACCAATTCTATTTTGCTATCTATGATAAGCAATATTTGGAAAGAGAGTTTACTTCATTATTTAAATATCTAGATGAAACGTATTCCTATTTTCTTGGGGAAAATACTATTTATTTTGATGAAGTAGTTATTCTTATATATTCTAGTATTGGATATAAAATTGTTTTTCGCTATCCAAACTCAGATGATGTATCGATGTTTACATATAGTCATATAAAGGAGTTGTTGGAAGAATTACCACAAAATGCGAAATACGATTTTCATAAAGATCAAGAAGGAGAAGATTGTGATTATGTAGCCTTAATTAATAATAAAAAGGCGAATTATTATATTTTTCTTAATAATAAAGACTTATCTCTTTATGAAATTGAAAATAAAAATCCACAGGCTTGGCGATCTATGAATGAGATAAATTTATCTCTTTATAATAGGATTTACCAAATTATGGAAAAAATAAAGGAATAGCTTCGTTGCTATTCCTTATTTGTTTTTAATGAGCTAAATTTACAAATTTTCTTTCTATCCAGAATTCTTTATTAAATGAATATTTATTTCAATATACATCTGTAATAGAATCTATTTTAACTAATGCATTTTCTCAATCTCATTTAGGTTCTATTTTTGATTCTAGAGTAGATCAACTTTTAAATACATCATTTCCTATTTTAATATCAACTTTTAAAGCAAAAATATTAATATGTTTTATTTCTGAATTTTCTTTTAATGATTCATTATCTCTTGTTAATCTATCAATTTGTATCTCTAATGCATAAATTCTACTATCATGTTTATTAACAATTTCTCCAATTTTTGATACTTTTTTATTTAAATTGTTATAATATATTGTTGCCTCTTTTAAATCATCAAAAGTATCAGCTTTTGCTTCATTAGTGGCAACTCATGTAGATATAAGTACTCATAAAGCTAAAGTATTGAACGCAGATTTATATCTAGCGACTTTTTCTGGAATTAATTGTAAAAAGTTATTTTGTTCAATATTTTGTTCTGTAGTATCAGAAGCTTTTTTAGTTTGATTTGTCATATTTGTTATTATTAAAAATTATTATTTCATTGCAAGAGGTGCAACTCATTTTTTTGTACTAACTAAGTCTTGTTTTGTCGATATAGATATATGACTATGTCTTTTAAATGCTGAGTATTCATCAATTGGTATTGGTTTTGTAGTCCCTCAATTGAAGTAAGGATCAAGAATATAAACTCATCAATCTTTTCATATAAATGCTACAGCAATATGTCTTCTTTTTGTTTTTACAAATACTTCAAATACATTAGCTTCTCATTTTTCGAATACATCTAACATATAAGATTTTGCATCGGCTTTTGTCAATTCAATAACTTCTCTTTTCTTGATTATTTCACTAGCATTTCATTTTGGTTCTATATATCAAGGAGTAGCTTCATCTACAGCTAAAATATTATTTAGATTAGATCTAGCAGTTACTACACATTTACTAGGTCAGCTATAAGTAGATTTTATAGCTGGTGCTATAAGAGTAGTTTTTTTCTCTACTTTTTTTTCAGTCACAACTTCTTTTTTGGGAAGTATTACTAATTCAGGAGGAGGTATTAATTTACTCTTTTTTAATTTTTCTACTTTTTTTTCAGCTTCATCAAATTTTTCTTCGTCAGTTTTTTTCTTTCATTTTTTTAATTCTTCTAATTCATCAGAATTTGCAAATTCATATAAATATAGCATTTCATTTAATAACTTTAATTTATCTAATTCAGATCAAGAAAAATTATTTCAAATAATTTGTTTTCATAAGTAATTAACTGTTTCATCAGAATAATTCATTCATAAAAATTCTATATAATCAATTAGATTGAATTTATTTTTCCCAAGATATAGATTTGTATATAATCTTTTATTTTGTTCAAAGTCTCAAGTATAATTTACTAAAAATTTACTCTTGAAAAGTTCAGCTATACTTTGTTTAATATTTTCTTCTTTTAAAAAATTTTCAAGCATTTTTATTAATACTTTATTTTCTTTTGAGCTAGATTTATCAATATATTTTTTCATTTCAGATAATCAAAGTTTGTCTTCAGCTTCTTTTTTTATATCTCTGTTATCATCTTTTAACTCTGATAATATTTCAACTTTTTTAATATTATCTTTATTATCAGTATTTTTAGATTCTTTTATAACTATTGGTGATATACTAGTTTCTTTACTCTCTGTTTTTAAAGGAGCTGAAGATTCAGTTTTTTTATTTTCTTCATTTGAATTTTTAATTACAGGAGAAACTACTATTTTTTCTTCAGTTTTTGGAGCTTCTTTTATTGGACTAATTACTTGAATTATTTCTTTTTCATTTATTAGAGGAGTTTCATCTTTTTTATCTTCTATAGAAAGAGAATTTTTTTCATCTGATAATTTCCCTTGAGTTTCTGTTATGATTTTAGATTTTTCTTTTCCAAATTTTTCTTTTAATAAGCTTATATTATTATCAACTTTTACTAAAAAAACTAATTTATGTAATAAATCTGTTCTTTCCTCTATATTTCAAGTATAATTATCTTTATGTAAAATCTCTTTAAAAAGAGCTTTTCTGAACTCTTTATTATATTTAACATTTAAATCTTTGGCTAAATCTTCCAAAAATCATCTAAAAGAAATCTTGTCATTTTTTATTATTATATAAGAAATAACTCTTTTTCTTTCATCATCATTCATATCTTCGATTTTTTTACCGAAGATATTTTTAGTCCAAGAATCAAGAGTTTTTCATTTTCATATATTTTTTTCTTGAAATCTAGATTCAATCTCATTATTTAGATTTATTTCGCTCATAATTTTTTATAAATTATTAAATTATTTATTTTTATTTTGTTTATTTTATCATTCATTTTTTTAAAATGCAAAAATTAGCTAATAAAAAAAGAGATTTTTTGAAAAATCTCTTTTTTTATTATAAATATTTCACCATATATTCTCATTCTAACTTATATCATCTTTTCACGTAATATCATCTTACTCATACTCAGGCTATTACAGCCATTTTTTTGTATCCGTTAACTAGAGCTATTTCTTCGGCTTTTTCTATAAGTCTTTTTCCAAAACCAAGATGTTGTCCAAAAGTAGATCAAACTTCTCAAATACTTAATTGGTCTCAAAAAGTATGTATTTCTCTGATTATTGCAGCTCCGGCAAGTTCTGGAAGAAGGGAATAAAGGTCGTTACCACCCCCGATAAGTTCCTTATCTTCCCCCTCCTTATTAAGGAGGGGGTTAGGGGGTGGTGGTAATCTTAATCTTAACAAACTAAAAATTGTTCTATCATCTTTGTCTTCGAAAGTCAGGAAAAATTCTTTTCAGTCAGAGGCTTCATAATCAAAAATATTCATTGTTGCATTTGCTGCAATATTTACTTTGTCTTTTATTTCTCTATGTCTAATATCAACAAGATGAATTCATTTCTTTTTTAGTTTTGCTTCAACTATTTGTCTCAGATTACTTACATGACTTCCTGCTAGTATTTCTGAAGCGGGGATATCTCTATAAGTTCTGTTTAATCTCATATATTCAGGAATCATTGCTTCAAGTTCGGCAGTCAAATCTATAAGAGTTTCATCATCGTAAGGTGTAAATCATCCATTTCTCCAGATTTCAGTTAATTCTGATTTATCTGTTACAACCATTGGATAAATTTTTAGTTCATCTGGTCTAAAAGCTTGGTCATCAAAAACTCTAGCTAAACTTGTTTTATCCATTTCAGGGTTAGAACCAAGTAGATTTGGCATCATATGTGCTACAACTTTGAATCAAGCATTTTTTAGAAGTTTTGTAGCTTCTATACTTTCTTTATTTCAGTGTCATCTTTTGTTTAACTCATTTATTTCATCAATTGTTGTTTGATAACCTATTTCTACTCTAGTTACTCAATAGCTTCTTAATCTTGCTATTTCCTCAGGATTAATCCAATCTGGACGAGTTTCTATAGCTATTCAAATAATTCTACAACGAGATCTTTCATTTAATTTTTTAGCTTCTTCTAGTGAGTTTGATAATTTTAATTTATATCACTGCTTCAATTTAAAAGATGCAAATTTTTCAGAACCTAAATCAGTTTCTTCTATATTTTCTTTCATTTCATCATAAGTGTTGAAAGCATCATAGATTCATTTAATGAAATCTTCTTGATATTGTTTTGGATACACTGACCAAGTTCAACCGATGATTCTAATATCATTTTTTTCTATTTTATGCCCAGTTACTTCCAAAGCTCTAAGTCTATTATGGATTTGTAAAATTGGATCAAATTCATTTAATTCAGCTCTTTGAACAGCCGGTTCATTTGGAATATATGATTTTGGTAATCATTCAAAAGTAGGACAATAAACACATTTACCAGGACATCCCCAAAATTTAGTTAAAAGACTTATTACAGTTACTCCTGATAAACTTCTTACTCATCTTTTTCTAATAAGTTTTTGAAATTCTGGATTTGCTATAATAGTTCAATTTTTTACAAGTTCATTATATCTGCTTATGAATTCTATTGATGCAAATGGTTTTTCTACATCATAATTTTTATAAACATTATTTTTTAGTCTATGGAATTCATCTTTACTAAGGCCTGAAGCCTTAACTCATTCTAGGATTATTTCATCAAGTATTTGATTTTTTATATCTGTCATTTGTATTTTTTAGCTTTATTAAATTTTTGTGCATTTTACTGATTTTCGTGAAAAAATAAAGAGGAAATTTTAGTTTTCCTCTTTATTTTTAAATTAACTTTAATGTATCTAATGTTTTCTTTCTATCATGCACTAATACAACTTTGTTATCTCTTGATGCTAGTATTTGATTTTTTACATCATTAATACACATATTTGCTTTCCAATCATTTGTGTCAACATCCCATAATAAGCTTCTTAAATGCATTGAATCTAATACTTGTTTAAATTCAGCTTCATTTCTCTTTGTTATTTTAGCTCAATAAGGATATCTAAAATACATTTCCTGTTTTGGGTCTTGATTAGATTGAGCTACAAGATTTCTTATTATATCATTCGTTCTTCTTACTTCATTACTAGCTTTTTCTAAACTTAGTTTTGTAAATATTGGATGTGAATAACTATGATTTCATACTCTATGTCCTTTATTTAGTAATTCTATTACATCATTTTTATAATGACTTATATTTTGTCATAATAAGAAAAAGGTTCATTTAAGTCATAATTTGTCTAATTCATCAGCTATAGATACAGAAAATTTACTAGGACCATCATCTATTGTAACCATTATTTTTTTTAATGTATGATTTTTTCTAGATGCTATAGGATTTTCATCTATTACATCATATTTTTTTGTTTCTTCTTCTGTATATTTAGTTATTATTTCAGAACTACTATTACAATCACTTATATTTTTATCACTTAAATTATTATCTAGTATATTTAAGGCTTCTTCGGCAAAAAAATTTTGTGGAAAAACTACTCAGGCACTTCGTAATATTCAAATTGTTTTTATAAAATCTCTTCTTTCCATTATTTATTGCTTAATATATTATTTATTTTTTAATGCTTCCTGAATAAGAGCATTTATTGCTTGAGATTGATTACTAGTTAATTTTCATAATTCTTTTTCAAGAACTTCTCTAACTTCGTCAAATATCAAAACTAAATCATTATCATTATCTTTATTATCTATACTTTGTTTTATAGCAAGCATTACTTGATTATATTTATCTTGGAATAAATTAGCTCGAGTTTCAAGCATTCTCTTAATATTTGCTCAATTATTTTCTGTATTTCAGTTTGAATAAAAATTTAGATTTATTGTAACATTTACTGGAGTTTTTGATTGAGAATCTTTATTGGGAACAATTACTTCTTGTTTAGATTTGCTAGGTTCAGATGTAATTACCTTTTGTTCTTCTAATTCTTTTTTTACTCTAGTTTGGTTATCTACAGCTCTTCTTTCTGCTTTTGTTTTAGGTGAATGAGTAGAGTGGTTTGATAAATATTCTTTGTAAATAACATTTATCATCAAATTAACTTCTTTGTTGTTTAATTTTCTTTTGAAATTATTTTCTAAAACTGTATTTATAGTTTCAGTTATTTCCTCTAATCTACCAGCTCATCAATTAACTAAATAAATATTATATTTCAAGAAAGTTTCAGTTATTTTTCTAACAACTCTCATATTTAAATTTATTTGTTCATCTCATTCTTTTGTCCATAATTTTATTCCAGACAAAGTAGTAAACATTTCTTGAAGTTCTTCAAATCTTGTTCTATATGCATTATTTGCTACTAAACCTAAATCTTTTCTTGGTAATCAACAACTAAGTAATCTAGTTTCAACTAATTCAATTTCTTTTTCAAAATCTTTTATAAAATTATTTCTTTCAGTGTATAGGATTTTTAAATATTCTATATCTGGAATAATTACATCTTTTAGAAGTTCTAATAAACTTCAAGATTTCAAAGATAATATGATTTCATCTGAATGTAAGTGAGTTGTAGATTTTTTAACTCTTCTTGTGAATCTTTCTTTATGTTGTTGTTCAGCAAAATGAGGTATTGCAATAAACTTATCTAAGTCTTTAACTATACTATCACTATCATCTTTCATATCGATTTCTATATATTTAACTGATTTTCATTTTTTTGCTTCTGCTCTTCAAATTTCTCAGTTTCAAATTATTCTAGAAACCATCGTTGTTATATCTTTTTCATATTCTGTTACTAAATTTCTTCATCATAAATTTGATTCATAAGCTTTATCTACTAAGAAATCACTAGTTTTTTGAGAAAGAGAAAAATCTATTATGTTTCAAAGATATTTTTTATGTCTAAGTACTTCTAAATCAAGTCTTTGATGTAATTCATCTTTTGTAAGAGCTTTGAAAGGAACAAATTCAGTAATTCTTCAAACAAATTCTGGAGCAAAATGGTCTTTTAATTTATTTTCATAAAAATCTCTAGGTATTATTACTTCTTCTCTTGGTTTTGTTGCAAATCACATAGATCATTTTCATGCGAGTTTTTCTTGTATTTCATTTGCTCATAGATTTGATGTCATTATAATAATAACATTTTTAAAATCTGTATATTTAGAATGATTAACTTCTTTTTTCCCCTTATGATTTGATCAAGTATCAGTTTCTCATCATGACTTTAGAGCGACAACTCATTCGTCAAATATATTTAAAAGTAATTTATATAGTGAGTCATGAGCTTTTTCTATTTCATCAAAAATAACTATAGCAAAATCATCAAAATTTTGTATAAGTGGATGAAGATTTCATTTTATTCTAGTTTCTCTAAATTTTTTAAAAATATTTGTATCTGCAAATCTAGGTTCATCACCATATCAAACATATCATACTGGAGCTCCTATAAGTTCTGCAACTTCATGATCATGTTGGAAATTATTACAATCTATTTTTGTTTCTCTTAAATCTCGAAATTCATCATTGAAAAATATTTTTCCTAAGGCTCTAGGTATTTCTGTTTTACCTACTCATGTAGGACCAAGAAATACTAAATTTGCTATAGGTTTTTTTCTATTTGGATTTGGGATCATAGTTCTAGCTAAGGCATCTATAATTTGATCTTTTGCATCATCTTGTCCAATAACATATTCATCAAGTCTATTTCTAATATCTTGCATTTCAGGACTTAGTTTATTGTGATCTAGAATAAATAATTCTTCTTTGTTTCTTTTTTCTTGTTTTGGAATATTTCATCCTTCACTCATTGCTTTTTGTACCATAATCGTCTTTTATTAATAATTAAAAAAGAGATTAACATAATTATTTTTGAAATTATTGCAAGAGAAAAATTAAAAAAGTCTAGTAAATGAAACAAAAAAGTAGGGAACAGTTTTAAACCGTTCCCTACATCTAAATCAAATATTAATTTAAGGCTTCATATACTTCTCAAGCTATTTTGATAGATGGAGTAAGAGTTTTCGCTCCAGTAACCCATTTAGCAGGACAAGCTACACCTGGATTTTTGCTCATAAATTGTAGAGCTGTTAATTTTCTGATTAATTCTTCAGAATTTCTTCCAAGAGGACCAGATGCTACTTCTATAGTTCTGATAATTCCTTCTGGATCTATTACAAAAGTTCATCTTCCAGCAATACCAGTTTCTTCATCTAGTACATTATATACTTCAGAAACTTCAAGAGCGTGATCTGCTAGCATTTTATAAGGAAATCCTTGCATAAGTCTTTCATGTTTTACCCAAGCTCTGTGAGAAAAAATAGTATCAGTAGAAATAGCTAGTATTTCAACACCCATTTCATCAAATCTAGATTTAGAATCAGCCATATCTTTCAATTCTGTAGGACACACGAAAGTGAAGTCAGCAGGATAGAAAAATAGAACAGACCATTTACCTTTCATAGATTCTAGAGAAACAGTAGTTTCCGCATCTTTGATTGGATCATAAGCAGGTAATTCAAATCTTGGTGCAACATTATCAATTTTTGCAAATTCATATACGAATTCTTCCATATTTTTTTAAAAGTTATTAATTAAAATGATAATCTTTCTCATTATCAACTACAATATACAATTTAATTTTGATTTTTCAAGTTTTTTTCATAAATTGTATATAAATGGGGACTAAATAATAAAAGCTCCCCCTTGCTCATTCTTCGCTTTCCCCCTCAATGAGGGGGATTAAGGGGGAGTTTTTTTGAATAAGTAATAATAATTAAACATAATCTCACATGAATTTATTACAAGTCTTTTTCATAGTTTCATCTATTGTTATATTTATACTTGCTTTTGATATAGCAAAAAAACAGAAATTTAATGCTCTTCATTTTTTGATTTTTATAGCTGTTTGAATAGCTTTGGCTTTGTTCACATTTTTCCCAAATTTCTTGAATATTTTGGGATGATTTTTTGGTTTACAGAGATGAGCTGATTTACTAGTTTATTCTTCAATTATATTTTTACTTTATTTTACTCTATTACTTCTTTCAAAAGTCGAATGAAATAGGGAAGATATAAGTAGACTTATAAGAGAAATGGCTATAGAAAATAGTTCTAATAAAATTCTAATTAATGATGTTTGCTTCCTAGTTAGAGTATATAATGAAGAACAAGTTTTGTCTGATACAATAGATAAACTTATAGCTCAAAAAAATGTTGATATTTTAATAGTAAATGATGGTTCTAGTGATAATTCTAGAAAAATATTAACTTGATATGGGGATAAAATTACTCTATTAAATCATTCAAAAAATAGATGAGGATGAGCCGCACTTGAAACTGGTTTTGAATATATTAGAAGATACTCTGAAAATAAATATATAGTTACTTTTGATGCTGATGGGCAACATGATATAGCTGATTTAGATAATTTCCTAAATGTTCTAAAAAATAATGAAAATATAGACGTAGTATTGGGTTCTAGATTCATTACTAAAACAAATACAAACGTTGGACTAGTTAGAAAAATAGTTTTGAAACTAGGAATATTATTTACATTTTTCATAAGTAATATCAAACTTACTGATGCTCACAATGGTTATAGAGTATTTAGAAGGGAAGTGATAGATAAAATCAGATTAACAATAGATGATATGTGATATGCTTCAGAAATGATAGATATAATTGCATCTAAGAAAATATCATTTATGGAAGTTCCAGTAAATATTAAATACACAGCTTATAGTATGTCAAAATGACAAAAATCTTCTAATGCTATAAATATTGCGTGCAAGATGATTTGGACTAAATTTTTTAAATAATAAAAAAGATGAATAATTCATCTTTTTTTATTTGAATATTTGCAATAAATTAATAAATAATGTAAAATTGAACTAAAAATATTTACAATTATTAAAGAGGATTATGAGATTATTAAAAGAAGCTAATGAAACTATAAGTTCTATAAACTTAATTAAACAAAGTGCTTGAGTGGAATTATTACAAGAATTACCTAATGATTTATCAAAAATATCATTTTCATTTGAAGAAATTGATGAAAAGGAAAAAATAAGTTTTGAAGATTTCTTGTCTAAATTTAGTTTCATAGATAAAGAAAAATTTTCTTCATTAAAAATAGAAAATGTTTGAGAAGATTCTTTATTAGAAATATATAAAACTTATAATTTTTTAATAACTAAGTTTGAAAAATCAAAAAACAAGTTAGAAAATATCTGATTTGATTTAGATGATGTATTAAATGAAACTATAAAAAGATTGTCAGAACAAGTTATAGAAGCTTGAGAATGAACAAGAAAATTAAAAAATTGAAATGTTGTTTGATTATCTAAATTTACAAGTTCCCATTTCACTTTTATCAAAATACCATATTATGCTTTTGCTTGTACAAATGTAAGTTTGGATAATGTTAAAATCAAGAATAAAAAAGATAATAAAATATATTCATTAAGAGAAATTGATGATTTAGTTAATTCAAGAAATGATGAAGGAGGTTTATTTTTACCAAACTCTATGTGAGTTTCTGTTAATTTAATGACAAGTGATGAAAAATGAAATACTATTTTTATCTCTCAAGAAAGAAATAATGCATCAACATTAAGTCAAAATTCAGCTAAATATATAGCTTCTGCTAGCTGAGCTGTTGATTATAGCCTTTTTACTAATGAATGAAAATTATCTACTATAAGTGATGCTATTCATTCAGAAATAGTAGAAGAATTATGAATAGATCCTATAAATTCAAAAATAGATGAAAATACTTTAATTTCTAGAACAAAAAAACATACTGATGCTATTTTAGATAACAATAGAGATTATGAAAAAATTCAAATTATAGGAAATTTATTAAAAGAAGAATGATATGAGATTCTTTGAAGGGAATTATGACTTGAGGCAAATATTCTACCACGAGCTTTAGTTATGGAAGAAAAAAGAAGAAATCCAGAATTTACTTTTTTATGAAAAGTAGGCTTCAGTTTAGATGAAATTAAAAAATCTTGGGAATTAGCAGAATCAAAAGAAGAATCCTTAAGTATAAGATGAATTACTTTTGATGAAATAGAAAAAGAATTAGAAAATAGAAAAAAATGATGAGAAAAAACTATTGATGATCATTTTTTTATGTCATATATATGATATTTAATAAAATCTGAAGAGATATAAATAAAAAAGTCGAAATTTCGACTTTTTTATTTATATCAAATGCCTTACTTCTATAATAATTTTGATTTTTATCTTTTTTAGTTATTATGTGCCAAATTTTAAATATATTTATAAATTTTAAGACTAAATATGCAAAAAACGATTTTAATTACATGATGAACTTGATATATTTGATCTCATGCAGTTGTGACTTTTGAACAAGCTTGATATAAATGTGTAATAGTAGATAATCTAGTTAATTCTTCAACTAATACTATTAATTGAATAGAAAAAATTTTGGGATATAGACCTGATTTTTTTGAGTTAGATTTGAGAGAAAAGACATCACTTGAAGAAATTTTCAAAAAATATGATTTTGATTGAGTTATTCATTTTGCTTGATTAAAAGCTTTTTGAGAAAGTACAACATACCCATATATGTATTTTGAAAATAATATTTCTGGAACTATGATACTTTTAGATGTTATGGATCGTTTTTGAGTTCATGATATAGTTTTTTCTAGTTCAGCTTCTGTTTATGATGAATCAAATACTCCACCTTTCACTGAAAATATGAAATTAGGTACAACTAATCCTTATGCAACAAGTAAACTTGTAATTGAAAATATTTTGAAAGATTATTCTAGACAAAAAGGATTTCGTAGTGCAGTACTTAGATATTTTAATTTAATTTGAGCTCATAGCTCTGGAAATCTATGAGATTTTCCTCGTTCAAATCATGGTAGTCTGGCATCAAATATTTTCGACACCGTTTTTGGTAAAAAACAAAAATTATATATTTATTGAGATGATTTTCCAACTCCAGATGGTACAGCTATTCGTGATTATATAGATGTTTGTGATTTAGCTGAATGACATGTATCAGCATTTAATCATATTTCAAAACAAGATATGTGATTTTGGGATGTATGGAATTTGTGAACATGAAGTGGGCTTTCTGTTAAAGAACTTATTTGAGTAGTAGAAGAAATAACTTGAGAACCTTTAGAAACTGAAATTATAGCAAGAAGAAATATAGATTTAGCTATTCCTATTAGCAATCCTGAAAAGGCTTCAATAGAACTTGGATGGAAAGCTAAAGTTCCAACTATAGAAAGTATGAAAAATGCATATAATTTTCTACTTAATACTCGTAAAAAAAATGAATCAACTAAAAAAGAAAGAGTTATTCATTTTGTTCCATATTTTGACCCACATTCAGGATGACTTGAAATGTATGCCAAGGAATGGGCTGAAAACTATGTAAAATTATGATGAAAATGTCTTATTGCTACTTTTTCTGGTGGGCAAAAAGAATGAAATAGAGTAGAAAATTGATATGATATTGTTGTATTACCAGCTTTTGATATAGTACATTCATTTCCATTTCCTATGTTTTGGATGCCATCTTTTTGGATTTGATTATGGAAAATAAGAAAATGGAAAGCAGATGTAATTCATACTCATACTCGTTTCTTTCTTTCTAGTTTTATTGGTTGAATATTTGCAAAAATATCAGGAATTCCATGGATTCATATAGAACATGGAAGTGGTTTTGTTGTTTCTAGTTCTAAACTTATAGAAAAAGTAAGTAAATGGTATGATTATAGTCTTTGAAAATGGACGCTTAAAAATGCTTTGGAAATTATTACTGTTAGTGAGGCTTGTGAACATTTTGTTTATAGTGAATTTTGAGTTAAAAAAACTAGAACTATTTACCGTGGGATAACTCCTACTCCTACAACAGTTATTCCAAGTGATAAAGAAATAAATATATGATATGTTTGAAGACTTGTATCTCTGAAATGAGTAGATTTCTTACTAAATGCATTTGCAGATTTTATGCAAAAATATAAATGAGAAAAAGAAATTAAATTAAATATAGTTTGAGATGGACCAGATAGAAAAAAATTAGAAAAATTATCAGAAACTCTGGGCATTTCTAAAAATGTAATATTTCATGGTCTAATTCCTGTAACTAAAGTAAGAGAAGAATTTTTACCATCACTTCATATATTTGTAAATCCTAGTTTACAGGAATGATTACCAACAACAGTAATTGAAGCACTTATTTCAGGAGCTTCTGTAGTTGCTACCGATGTTGGTTGAACTAGGGAAATACTTCGTTATGCACAATTCATACTTGTAGCACCTAGAAGCATAAGAGCACTTTCTAATTGATTAGAACAATCAGTGTCAGCACTTAGCTCTAAGACTTCATCAAAAATCCCAGTTTCACTTTTTGC
>JAVHPF010000046.1:0-2924 GCA_036170435.1 Patescibacteria group bacterium | reverse complement strand
AACAGAAGAACAAGTAAATTTTCTAAAAAATTACAACAAACCATTTTCTGTTTTATTAAAGCCACAAAATAAATCTGATTTCATAAATACAAATATTCCAAATTATGATTTATATGATAAAATTTCTTTTAGAGTAGCAAGTGAAATAAATAAAGATTTTATTAAAAAAACTTGAGCAATTTTCTTAACAAGTGCAAATATTTCTGGACTTCCTGAAACATATAATATCGAAGAAATTAAAAAGCAATTTTGAGAAAAATTTGAAATAATAGGGACAAAAAAAGAATTAGATATAGTTCCCGCTTCTGATATAATAGAATTTGATAAAAATAATGAAATTATTTATTTAAGAAAAGCTTAATTTTATGACAGAAAAACATTTAAAATTACTGAAAATAATTTCAGTTTTACTTGTTATAAGCCTAATTATTTTAGGATATATACTTGTAAATAAAATAAAAAAATTTGAAGAATATCATAAATATTTTTCGCAAGCTATTGAAAGCCAATCTATAGAAACTTGGATGAATTTCAACCAAATTGATAGAGTTTATCATATAGATATAAAAAAAGTTTTATGAAAAGATATTTGAATATTTAAAATGAGAGAGCCTATTTCGGATTATTGTAAAAAAGAAAATATTGACTGTAATAAATTGATTTTAGAACTTAATAAAATCAAAAATGGACATTAATATATTATCTTTTTTAGATTCAAACAAATATCTAATTCTTGCTTTTATACCATTTTTATGACGAATCTGAGTTCCAATATGAAGCACTTTTTTCATACTATTTGTTTGATCTCTAGCTTCTAGTTATTCAGATTTATTTTTACTATTTATAATTTGATTACTCTCAACTATAATCTGAGATATTTTGGCTTATATTATATGAAGAAGATTTTTTTATATAAATTTTATACAAAAACAATTAAAAAAAGAAAAAATTGAAAAATTATTCAAAAAAACTGAGACTTTTTTCAACAAAAGGTGAAAAATAAGTATTTTTATAAGTAGATTTTTGGTTACACGACCAGGTCCATACCTAAACTATATACTATGACTTCAGTCATTTAATTTCAAAATTTTTATAAAAATTATAATATTTTGAGAAATGATTTATATAACAGAATTACTTTTACTTTGATATATTTTCAAGGACACTTTCGATTATATAAGTTCTATTTTTTATTACTTATGAATAATTATTCTAATAATTTTTATACTTTTAAATTTACTTAAATATATTCACAAAAAGAAACAATAAAAAAGACGCAAATGCATCTTTTTTATTAATAAGTTCTAAGTACTTCTATTCTAGATTCTATACTTGGATGAGTAGAAAATAAATTTCAGAAGAAAGTCATAAATCAATTTTGTTTTTTGAATGGGTTTTCTATACACATTTGAGCAACCGATTGTTTTTCTATAGATTCTATAGTTGGATCTCCAGAAATTTTTTGCAAAGCTCTTATCATCGCTTCCCTGTCTTTTGTAAGTTCTACACTTCAAGCATCAGCAAGAAATTCTCTTTTTCTAGAAATTGCTAGATTTACAAGTGGTAAAATAATTATAGAAGCAATATACAAAATAATTCAAACTATAAATAATGGATTTTTTCATTTTTCATCCGAATTTCATCAAGTTCTTATAAGAATTTCTCAAACAGTTCAAACTATACCGACAAAAACTGTAGAAATTACCATTATTTTTATATCTCAGTTTATAATATGAGTAAGTTCATGTCCAGCAACAGCTTCTATTTCTGATTTATCAAGTTTATTCAGAAGTCATTTAGAAAAAACTATCCAAGAACTTTTTGGATTCCAACCAGTAGCAAAAGCATTCATACTATCATCATCAAGTATCCCAATTTTTGGAGTTGGCAGTCATCTAGAAATACATAGATTTTCTACTAAATTATAGATTTCTGGATGTTCTTGTCTTGTAATTGGGCTAGCTCAAGAAAAAGAAAATATTATTTGTTTCTGAAATAATATCGCTATAAATAGCCAAATAGCAATTATTGGTAAACTTATAATACTAGAACTAAATACGTCATTTAAGACTGCAGTATCTAATTTCCCATAAGAAAAATAAAATCCAAGTAAAATAGATAAAAACACTATTAAAGGTAATAATGAAATTAAATACAAGGTTTTAAATCTATTTGACCAAATAGATGTTTGTAATCAAACGGCCATAAAAATTAAATTAAAAATTAAAGCATAAGTACTCGCAAGATAGCGAGTACTTAATTATTTTTTTAAAAACTTTCGAAATTAGAAAGTAACTTTTACATTTTCTCTTTCAGCTTCGTTTTCTATTTGAAACATAGTAGCAGCTTTAAATCCGAAAATTCCAGCAAATATATTTGTAGGAAATCCTTGAAGATATGTATTAAATTCATTAGTTGCAGAGTTGAAAAATCTTCTTGCAGCTGAAATTTTGTTTTCTATATCAGACAATTCATTTTGTAATTGTAGAAAATTTGTATTTGCTTTTAAATCTGGATAAGCTTCAGATAATGCAAAAACTGATTTCAAAGCTCAAGTTAGCATATTATTTGCTTCTATTTTTTCATCAGCATTTCCTGCTCCAACAAAAGCAGCTCTAGCATTTGACACATTTTCAAAAACTGATTTTTCATGTGTAGCATATCATTTAACACTTTCAATCAAATTTGGAACCAAATCAAATCTAAGTTTTAATTGTACATCTATATCAGCGAAAGCATTTTCTCTGTTATTTCTAAGAGCAACAAGTCTATTATATTGCATAATAACATATATAACAAGAACTGCTATTACTCAAATAATTATGTAATTGTTCATAATAATAAATATTTAAAATATAAAATTGTACGAGTATTATAAAGATAATTTATTTTAATGCAAAAATTTAAAACAATAACTAATCCCT
>JAVHPF010000045.1:0-13748 GCA_036170435.1 Patescibacteria group bacterium | reverse complement strand
GTATGATTACTCCAGTTCCAGGTTGAGTTGGTGCAATGACAGTTGCTGTGCTACTAAAAAACACTTTGAAAGCTGCAAAGTAAAAAATATTTGCATTAAGCTTAAAATACTATAAAATTATAACTATAAAATTAAATAATTAATAATTAAAATATCATGAAAAAACAACGAATAAAAGCATTCACATTAGTCGAATTATTAATAGTTGTAACTATTATAGCAATTTTAGTAACTATATGAACTATGAGTTTTTTTTCATATATGAAAGATGCGAATGATAGTAAAAGAACTACTGATATACAGACTATAAAAATACATCTGGATAATTATAGAAGAAATCATTCTTTCTTATATCCTACTGTATGATTTACAGGCTCAACAAAAATAATGAACTGATCTACAGAAATGGCAAATCAATGACCATTCGATGAATTTATGGCCTGAAAAGTAGATTTAGTTAAGGTTCCTTTAGATCCATTAGCGAAAAAACCTTATTTATATAGTGTAAGTGCCGATAGACTAACATATCAAGTTACCGCAACTCTTGAAAGTAAAGAAAATATAATATCTTTTGAACCTTCTTTTAATAAAGCTTATGCTGCTGATGATTATCAATTAATTGCATATGTTGAAGGTAATTTTATTCCTACAAACAAAAATTTATTACCCTGATTATTATATTCAACATGAAATGTATCTACATTTAACATAAATACTGCTGCAAATATAGCAAAAGTTATAGTTAACTGACAGTCTCAAAATATGGCTTATGATATGAATTGAAGTATAGTAGCTAAGTGAACAAGTTTAAATAATGTACTAGCATCTGTATCATTAGTAGAAAATTCTTCATTAAGTACATCTTGAAAAAGTTGTACTTGAATTCTAAATCCTAGTACAACTTTCTATAATTGAGAAAATGATATATCTTATATGTCTTGAACTTCTATAAATAGTCAAATTTGATGGAAATATAAAACATGTGATTGATCAACATGAAATATGAAACCAACTAGTGATTATTATTATAATTGTACAAATATATGAGATTGAGCTAAATTTGATTTAACTTGTAAATGGTTATGATGTGATACTTGATATACAGCTAGGACAGATTGAGTACCTTGATGTAAATTAAGTACTCCTGCCCCAGTTTTATCAAATCCTATAAACTGAGGGTATAATATACCTATAAATTGATTATTATCATGGAATACAGTTAAATGAACAAATATATCATATAAAGTATATCTAGCTGCATCTCCAGCTTGATTAACAACTGTCCTATCGACTCAAAGCTGAACTACATACTCTTTTTCTAACTTAGCTTACTCTACAACATATACATGGAAAGTTGAAGCTTGTGAAAACTCAATATGTACACCTAGTAATATATATACATTTTCTACAGTAATGTCTGCTTGATGAGCATGAACTCCAGTAGCTGCAACGGATCCTGCTGTTCGAAATTGTGAAGCTTGAAATATTGTATGTACTGCAGATGATGTTGTAATAAGTTATATTTGAACTAGCTGAACTCCTCTAGATTGAACTAAAGACAATTTCTGATTATCAGCTAGAAATTGAAATAATTTTTATTGAAACGAAAAAGTTCTACAATATAAAATTCAAAATAACTCAGATTGAAGAGCTAAATTTAAAGTAAAATTAGCCAAAACATGATCAACATTAGCCTATATAAGGCATGCTAATAGTAGTTTTGATGATAGTGACAGTGCTACAGTTATTGATATTTGAAGTGAAGCAATAGCTAAAAATTTATTTTGGACTTACTGAAATTGATGTATATATAATAGTACATCTTGACAATATGAAATAATTTGAAAAAGTAGTTGTTTTATAACTATAAATGCAAGGAGTGATAGTTTTTTTGATACAACAAGTAGTATAATATGAAATTTTGCTATAATAAATATGGATCCTCTTTCAACATGGTCAAGTACAGCATATACAACATCAACTCCACTATATATGTCCGCATCTTGATATAATGCAGCACCTCTTGTTATGAATTGGTTATCACATTCTCAACAGGAATTAGAGCCATCTCTAGATATATCTAGTTGAAATTTTTGAAGTTCAACTAGAATATGAAGTAATAGCTATTGATATTGGAAATGACTTACATACAGAATAGTTAATAGTAACACTAGCGATTCTTATTTCAAAATGTGATTTTCTTGAACATGAACTGATTTTATATGAGCATTATGAATTCCAGATGATTATTATTTTTCAACTATTTTAAAAGCTAATTCTACACTAGCTGAAGATGATATAAATAATTTCACTTGAAGTAAATCCATTGATTTACAATCAAATTGAATATGAAATGTATTCTGGAGAAATGATACATGTACTACTTCTCCTTCTTGAATATGAATATGACAATGATTTAAAGTTTCAGCAAATAATTCTTGTGATGTTACTATATATTATAGGGCCGATATTGATCAACCATATCGTAATAAAAATATTTTTAGTATAATTTTATTAAATCAGCCAATATATAATAAGGATTATGGAATTCCTGATAAAATATTAAAAGCTAATACAGCTTGATGGATGACTGATTGTACTTTTGCTTGAGTTTCACTATTTAACTGATTTTGTTATTTTTCTAACTAAATAACTAAAATTTTATCTTAATAATTATGAAATTATATGATAAAAATACAATAAATGAATGAGGTTGAACTTATTCTCCCACTACTTGAACCTATACAATTCCAAAAACTTGAACTTATAAAATATGTATAAGAACTTGATATATAGCCTGCTGAGCTGTTTGAAATTGGATGAGAATAGATTGAACTAATAAACTCTACTGACGAACTTAATATTGAGCAAATAATACTCAGAGGGATTGACAACTTACTGGCTATACTTGTTGAATATATAATATAAATAGTTGAAGTAATATTACTGTGTATAATGAAACGGCTTCTGTATTATGTTCTACTACACGGTTATATTCATTAAGTGTTGAAATATTAAATTAATAAAATATTTAAATGAAAAAAGGAAAAAGATGATTTTCTCTTGTAGAAGTTATAGTATGAACAGTTCTATTAGCTATAACTTCTATCTGAATAGTATGAATATATAATTCACTAATGGATAGAGATGTAGAAATAGATTATACCATAAAATCTATTTATTTTAACCAATTTACATTTGATTTAATTAATTGATTAGAAATCCCTAGCTGACCAATATGAAGTAACTACTATATAAAGACTGTTTCAGAAAATACTTATGAAATAAATCAAAATCCTCGAAATAACACGGATAAAATGAATTTCTTTGATAGTGATGATGAAAGTGTAATAAGACATGAAATAAATTTAATAAGTATAAATAAAATAGAATGAATAGATTATAAAACCTATAAAATATATACACAATATAATCAAGATGAAAAAACTTCTTACCTGACAAAATAAATGATATACTCTTGTTGAAATATTAATAAGCATATTAATAATAATTATAAGTTCTGCCTGAATATCTTTTTTTGCTGATATAATTTCGACTTGATTTAAGTCAGTTAATTTAAGAGCTAATACTATGGACCAAGTTGAAATATTTGAAGAAGCTTTTAGTGATATAAAAAGTAATTTTCATAATGTTATATTAGAAGAATGAAATATTTTATCTAATCAAAAAACTTGATTTTCATTACTTTGTATAGTTAATGAGAATAAAGATATGTGAGCTATAATATGAGCATTTGATATTACAACTAAAAAAGCCGTAATATGAAATATAACTAAATATTGAGATTATAATCCATTTATTTTATATTTAAACGCTGCTGATATTTCATCAATAGAAATAGATAAAACAAATTTTATACAAAATATTGATTTTGATAGAATAATATATTATGATAAAATAAATCTATTGAAATTATCTTATAATAATATTAGCAATTCTGATTTAAGTAAAATAGATTTATCATTCTCATATACATATTACTCTGATTTTTTAGAAATGAATATAAATGATGTTTTAAAATATAATTTTTTTAAAACAATGGAAATATCTATAATAAAATAATTTATGAGAAACAAAAGAGATTGATTTTATATAGTTATGATTCTTCTTATGACATTTATGGTAATGTTATTCTGAGTTATAGTTTATATGATTATTGAAAATGATTACTATTTTTTAGATGATTCTATGATTTCTAGAAAATTAACACAGAACAAGACAAATAGTGAAAATATGATTTTGAAATTCTATGAAAAAACAAATAGTGATTGAAGTCAGAATGACAATATTTCTTGTAGTTGATGAATCATAAGTGTAGATGATGAAATATCAGAAAATAGTGTTAAATGTAGTTGAGAATGGGTTGATGGAAAAGATAATATAAATGATGCTGCTAATAATGATGACTATACAGCCAGCTTTTATTCTTGAAATACAATATGAAAAATAGATATTAATAGTAGAACTTATGATAATGATGATTATGCTAGAAGATATGTAATATGAGTAATTCCTCCTAATGATACAAAAACTGTATTCTTTATAAATGATTACTTAATGAATAGTATAAACTATAATTCTAATAATATTTGAAATAATATAAAAACTAAAATACCTTTAAATGTAAATAGTATTAAGTTAAAAATTGAATTAAGTGATATAAATTGAAAAACAACTATTAATAAAATTGATAAAAATATATTTAATTCTAATAAAGATATATCTGTAATTTGAAAAGAATCTGGAAATATTATTACATCGTCTGGTTTTTTTTTATCAGACTGAAGTATAAATATATCTTGAACTCCTTATATATTTGATATACATGATTATGATTACGCAATAAATATAACTAATAATTCATGAACTTGAATAATTACATATGAAATAAATGCTATATCAAATGATTGAAATGATGTATATATAGTATGAATTAATGATTAAAAAAAACAAAAATAAATTATGAAAAAATATCTAATTATACTTTGTATTATAATATTGAATATATTTACAAAAGATATTACATTTGCAGACTCTATAACTTCAAGTTTAACTTGGACTGATAGTAGTTGAATAAAGAATTGTTCAGCAGCTTCTTCACATTGAATTAGTCATGAATGAATTCCTGCTGTTAATTGAACTGTTGTTAGTGTCTGAACTAGTACCTGTAATAATCATAATTATTATCCTAGTAGTCCTCAATATACAAAAACTTTTACTGCAAATTCATGAGTTAATACATGTGATGCATGAGATAAAATAATTTCAATAGCCCCTTCTCCTTGTACATCTTGAACATGTACAATAACATGTAAGAAATATAATGATATAGTTCCTTTAGTGTCAGCTACAAATTCGTCTAGTACTATTTGGAAAAATACTAATATATCTATAAATTTAAATGTATCTGTACAATCTTGATGAAATAATATAGTTCAATCTAGATATAGCTGGACTGCTGGAGATCTTTCTGCAGACTGTACAACTTGATGAGCAAATTATACAAATTGACAAGTTATAACAAATACTACTGAAGGAGCTAGAACATTATATTTATGTTCTATTGATGAAGCATGAAATATATGAACCTGGGCTTGAATATATAAACTAGACAAAACATTACCTATAGTGTCAGCTACAAATTCGTCTAGTACTATTTGGAAAAATACCAATATATCAATAACATTGTCAGCAAATTGAACTGTTTCTGCAGTTTCTCAAGCTAGATATAGCTGGACTGCTGGAGATCTTTCTGCAGACTGTACAACTTGATGAGCAAATTATACAAATTGACAAGTTATAACAAATACTACTGAAGGAGCTAGAACATTATATTTATGTTCTATTGATGAAGCATGAAATATATGAACCTGGGCTTGAATATATAAACTAGACAAAACATTACCTATAGTGTCAGCTACAAATTCGTCTAGTACTATTTGGAAAAATACCAATATATCAATAACATTGTCAGCAAATTGAACTGTTTCTGCAGTTTCTCAAGCTAGATATAGCTGGAATGTTGGAGATCTTTCTGCAGACTGTACAACTTGATGAACAAATTATACAAATTGACAAGTTATAATAAATTCTACAGAAGGGACTAGAACATTATATTTATGTTCTATTGATGAAGCATGAAATATATGAACCTGGTCTCGAATATACAAACTAGATAAAACATTACCTATAGTGTCAGCTACAAATTCATCTAGTACAGATATAAAAAATAGTGATATATATGTTAATTTATCATTCACATCAACAGATATTTTACTAAGCCCACTAGTAGAAGCTAGGTACACTTGGACAACTTGAGGTCTATCTTCAGACTGTACAACTTGATGATTTATATATTTAGATAATAGAAGATTTATATTATCTACAGATTGAACTAGAACATTATATTTATGTGGTAGAGACTCCGCAAATAATGTGCAAACATGGTCTTGAACATATATATTAGATAAATCTGTTGTTGTAATACCCCCTCCAGACCCAATCCCTGACCCTATACGAACATGAACATGAACAACTGATACATGAACAGTAAATAAACCTAAAAAAAGGATTATTTACCAAGAATTACTAAAAAGTATAAATAATGATTGAACTTGGATAATTAGAACTAAATAAATATTAAAAAAATATTTTATAGAATGAACTAACTAAAAAAAGTAGAATGTAAAAAACATTCTACTTTTTTTATAGTAGCTACAAACTAAAATATATTAAAATTTTTTTATGTTATATAAAAAAAGATGATTTCTGTATTAAACAGAAATCATCTTTTAAATATTTAATGTTATATATTCTAATTACTAGAAAATAAAGGGGGTGGATTTGTTTGTATATTAGAATTATATTTAATTATCAAAGGGTAAGATGCATCTCAAGGATTTGCATAATTTATCGAAGTAAATAATTGCGGTAATGTACTAGAATTAGTACATCATCAAGAATTACAAGTTTCTCATCAAATAATTTTTCAATTCATATATGGTATCTTAGTAGTATTGTCAACCAAATAATATCTTCTCAAAAAGTTCAAATCATATTTTATTGCAGTATCTGCATCACAAGTCCCAGTAACATAATATGGACATTTTTTAGGATTAGATTTAGATCAACCTAAAGTATTTGCTGAAAATAAACTTCAATAAATATATAATTGATTTTTCAATATATCAGCATCAGAATTTCAGTCATAATAAATCATTGAATTATAATCTGAATATAAATTTGGGTTATTTATACTTGCTGAAAATAAACTTCTTGACGCATAAATACTTCAAACTACATTTGTAACATTTGGATTTATATAAACATTTCATCAATTTCATGCTGAATCTTTCATAACAATTATTCCTAAAACTGAACTAGTATCAGTATAATACATATTAGCATTTATATATAAATCTCCTCAATAAATAACTATAGTTTTCTTTCAACTTATTCCTTTAGCTACACTATCATAATAAGTTCAATTATTAAAACTTACTAACTTATTTCCTTTATAAAGGATAATATTTTTCTTATCTCCTACTACCTTAGATTCAGATGTTGTTCGAATAATGGATGTTGTAAGATCTGGTAAAGCCGAATTATAACTTTGTGTATTTCAAACTATAGAATTAACAACTCTAGTTGCTCAAGCAAGTATATCTGATTTAAACAAAGCTTTATCAAATCCACCATTCACTTCCATAGCATTTCATCATTGATTTGATGTAAAACTAGTTAATTTAGTAGATGCTGTAGTTCAAAGAGTACCATAAACTTTTAATTGTGATTGATTTGCTTGTTGAGAAGCTATATAAAGGCCATCCCAATAATTATTTTTTCAAATGATATCTGAATTATAAATAGGTGTTAATGAATCTAAATCATATTGAATATGAGATGATAAATAAATATTTGAACTTGTAGGAGCCGTGCTAGAAGTTTGTATTAATTTAGTAACAAGTCATCAAGAAGTTGTTCAATAATCAGTACTAAGAGTTGATGAATCTTCAGATACTAAAGTTAATGGATTTCATGTTTTAGAATATTTCATATTATAGTCCGATGTATTTCAACCAAAAACAAGGAATGTTCATCTATTTGATGGTGAAACTCAATTTGGGTTATTTGTTGAAATAGAAAGAGATCCATTTTGTGTTACTCATTCTATAAATCATGATAATTGTGATCATCCTAATGTAGTTGTATAAAGCGGATTGTATTTAGCTACAATACTAGACCAAGAATTCAAAGTTTGAGCCGAAACTGCTCATATTGTTCAATTTACATCAAAAGTTACATTATTTATAGCAAAATTTCATTTTGCTTGATTATCCACATTATCTGTTGGAGTATATATTTTAAATCAATAAGGATAAACTCAATTAATTCAAGTTTCTCAATTACAAGAATGCGATAATCATATAGGAAATTCATTTAATCATAGATTACTTCAACACCGATCTGTATATACTGCACTATTTCAAGTTCTAGTAAATTGATTTAAATATAAATCATTATTATAGAAAAAATTAAAATCTATTGTTCTTCATATTCAAGAGGCTGGAACTATTTTATTTCAATAAGTATCAGCAAGAGTTATCGATAAGTTTTTATTTTTTCAATCTGCTATATTTGCAGCATTAGATAATGCTTCAGTATAAGATTTAATTGAAGATCATCATGTCATTAATGTAGTATTGGCATAAATATTATAATTTGATGTTGCAATATTCATAGAAGTATTTTCTACTACACTTGGATTACAAACACTATTTCAGCAAAGACAATTTCACGCCTCATCACATATTTTTGCCACTTGTAAAGAATAATTTCTAGATCAATTAACCCTATTAGAATCTACATTTTGTATATTCTCATTATATCAAGCTGGAACATATTCATGTGATGCTCATAAAAAAGCATTTGGTGAATTCCAATTTTCAAAAAATACTTTTGTTGATGTTATTGGCGAACCTCAATTTACCGAAACATTAACTTTAAAATTTTGTGTATTAGTTGCTAGTAAATTAGATCAATTTGATGGAACAGATCAAGCAACATCAGAAGCTTGAGGTGGAGTATCATCATATTTTCTACATGTAATTTGGTTACTTCAATTATAAGCTACAACCATTTCTCATGATGGGCAAGCTGTTATTCATCAATTATTATAGACAATAGAAACTACATGATCTGATGAAGAATAGTATGAATGATTAGTACAAGCTATTAATCATCAAGAAGTTCAGGCATCAGATATATTCAAGTTAGGAATTCAATAATGATTAACTCAATGTGAAATTGCAATTGAACAGTCATGAAGTCAATCATTTAAAGTCCAGTTAAAATTGCTAGTTAGAGTATCAGCATAAGATAAAGAAGGAAATAATAAAAGTATTAAAAATAATATTTTTTTCATAAATAAAAAAGATAATATGATATAGTTAAAATTTACTGAAATTATCTCATATTTATTTAATATAGTCAAATTTTTTAGTATTCTAAATGTGGGTAATTCTTATTTACTTCCTTAAAATGTATATTTTGTTTATATTTAGCTCTTTCTATAATTTCTTTTGAAGGGTTTAATTTCTTCAAAAATCCATCCATTTCAGAAATAACATAATCTATTTCTTCTGAAATGTCTTTTCATAAATCAGTCAAAATAGCATATTTTTTAATCATCTTTTGCAAAAATTTTGTCTTAATATAATATAAAACTATCTTCTCAAACCATGCTATATCATTTCATAAATAGCCATCAATATAAGCTTTCATAATAATATACATTGTTGGAGCAAATGCATGATATCATAGAAAAATACCATGAATATGTCTAGCATCTGGCCTAATAGATGAATAATATTTTTCTTCTTTTGAATTTAATACAATTGGATCAAATTGCATAATAAGATTCAATTTATTATGACTGGACTCATGAATAATCGCCTCAAGATTATTTATTTCTGGATTATTTGAATCAATAGTATATCACATATAAAGATTTCATACACATTCCTTATATGAGGCTGAATTATGCATTCATTTAGCCGTTCAAAGAGGTATTATTTTTTTTATTATTTGATTAAGTTCTCCATAAAACTCTGGATCTATATTTTTCAATAATGAAAATGTTTTTTCATATACATTCAACCACTCTTCTTCAGTTTTTTCTCACCAATTACCAGATACAGCTCATATATCTTTGTGTTCTGGGTGTGACTCCAGTAGATTATATGGGTTATTATCTTCTATAGTCAATTTTATATCAGTTCAATAAATATGAGTTCCTTTATTCATTATTAAATCATCTATTCTTCAAGATATGAATAAATTTATTTCTTTTTTTAATTTTGACTCAAATATTTTTGTATCTCAAAGATATTGAGGATTTTTTTCTACAATTTCCTTATAAAGTAAATTTATAATTGATGATTGATCTGAACTCAATATAAAATCTCTATTTTCAATTCTAATTAATTCTTCTATTTCTTCTGATAAGATTCAAAAAGATTTTAATTTTTCTAAATAAGAAATAAGCAGTTCATAATATTTCTCCAAATAATAATGTAACTCCTTGTTATCTTTCTTTCAAAGAACATAATAATTTAATTTCATATTTAATACGTATTAAGTATAATATTACAAGCAATTATAGACTAATAAAAAAATATGCAATATTATTTACTATCAATTATAATTATACCATTTTTATTGGTTAATTATAAAATTCTAAAATCAGATTTTACACAAAAAAAAATACCAAATAAATATTTACTTTATTTGATTTATTTAATCCCTTTTTATTACGCCTATTTATTAATATTTACTTTACATATAAGCTTTACTTTATTTTTTTTCCAAATTTTACTAACATTTATAATTTCATTTATTTTATATTATTTCTGAATTTGGTCTGCCTGAGATGCAAAATATTTACTTGTTCTTGCTTTGTTCATCCCAAATATTTGAATAATTCCCTTCGTTTGAAATATAGCGCTATTAACTATATGATATTTACTTTGATATTTTATATGGTTTTATCTTTGAAAATGTTTATTTAATTGGCGTTACACAAAAAGTTTATATATAAGTATATACAATGATTTAAAAGATAAATCATTAAATTTTTTAAAAAACTGAGAATGAAATATCTATAAAAAATCTATCTTTTTTAAAATTTTAAAATGGATTTTATTATTTTTAATAATTTTTGTGAGTATTAGATTAGCCAGATTATATATATTGGCTGATATAAAACAAAGTACTTATTATGAAGTAATAATTAAATATATATGAAATTACACTTCTTACATAATAATTATTTCAATGTTAATATTTATTTGATTGATTTATATTATCAAATATATAATAAATAAAATTAAATATAAATTAGTAATTAATTGAATAAAATATAATGAAAATTATATAATCTTAACTTTATTATTAATTTTAATTACTTTTATAATATATGAATATAATAAAAATCCCATAGAAATAAAATTATACTTATTTAAAATTTTTAGCTTATATATATTCATATATATTATATTCAAAATATTAAAATATTCATATAAAATTACATTTCAATTAGCCGAACAAGAAACAATAAAATTAAAAGATTTAAAACGATGAGAAATAATTGATCGTGATTATTTAATAAAAATGTTTGGTGAGCAAACATCCCTTTGAGCAAATTGACATAAAGGAATTCTTTTCCCAAATCCAAAAGAATATTTTTCAAATATAGAAAATCCAATTAGTGTTAAAACTAGAAATGAATTAATTAAAATATATAAAATAGTGAATAATCACCATAAAAAACTTAATTGAACTTTAGAAAATAACTCCATCAAAATTCTAAAAACTTTTGCTTTTGGCTGATATATTTTTGCTTGATTTATAATAAGTTTTCTTATCTGAAATATGTTTTTCCAGATTATAGTTAACTGAATACTAAAAATATTTAATCTACATTCTTAATTTTTAAAATAATTTTTTCAAATTCTTCTTTACTTATTTTTTGTGGAATAACTTTCACATAATTATAATATTTATCATATTCATAAATTCACGAACATATAATATTCAAATCACAACTAGAACATTCTGAAAGCTTATCATGTTCCCAATATTTTCAGGCTTGTCTTATCATTTCCCTATCATCTAGAAAATGTACTATTCTTTCTTCATTTTTAACTATTTTTCTAGTTTCTGTAGAAGCCCGTTCAAATCATTTCATAAAACAAATTGGTAATCTTTCAACTCTAAAAGTTCTTCCTGAATCATCTAGAAATTTCATCGCTTTTTGCAAAGATTCTCATGCTATATTAAAATCTGGTAAAGTAGACAAAGCAATATCGGTTTGTCTCATCATTAAAGGGTCTAAATTATTCCAAACAAAATGTCTAAGATCTGGAAAATTTTTAACTATAAATTTAACAGTTTTATCTAAATGATTTTGATTATATTTGTTTATAACACAATTTAATTGTACTCTAATTCATAATTTTAGTGAATTTTGAATAGATTTTAAAAGTTTTTTATAACTTCACGGAGTATCTGTCAAAAAATCATGAATTTCAGGAATATATGAGTAAAGTGAAAAGTGAACAAGTGATAATCAAGAATCCTTTAATCTTTTTACATAATCAAAACTGGAACACATCATTCAATTTGATATTATTCTACAATCCATATTTTTGTTACTAGAATATTCTATCCACCTTGATAAATCTGGTGAAAGCGTAGGTTCTCAACCAGTAAAAATAATTCAAGAATATTTTTTATCTATAAAATCATCTATAAGTTCTATTCATCTTTCATATGTAATATTATTTCAATTGCTTGGATTAGAACAGAAATGACACGCATTATTACAATGTCTATTAACCTGTATATATCATATATTTGCCATAATTATTCTATGATTGGTTTTAAAATATCAAATCAGTACGATCTAATAAAATTTATATGTATTCATTCACATTCATTATTATATTTACATCATATACATCTTAAAGATTTTTTTCTGTAAAGATTGTTTATATATTTATCTGTATAATCTTTTAGGGTAAATTCTGGATTTTTTAAATCTTTGTATGTTTGAAATATTCAAGATCATCCTAAACATTTTGGAATATTTATAATACTTTTATCAATTTTATCCAAAAAAAATTTAAAATCTTCTCATTTATTTCAATATTTTTCATAAACTTGACTTGGGAATTCTTCTCAGGAAATTATAAAATCTTCTTCTAAAATACCTAAAGATTTATTATTCTGATTATTTATAAAATCGTGACAATATTGTTTTTGAAAACAAAAATCACATGCATCTCAGAAACATTCTGGTTTAATAATTCATTCAGATTTTATAAATTTTTCAAACATAGTATATGCTTCTCACATAACTTCTGATTTTATTTTTCTTGGATCTTGTATTAAGTCCTCGTATCATCCTTCAAAAGCCTCAGCTGGAAATCTATTAGTCCACATATACATTCAAGGAATACGCGATAATTTCCAAGTTTCTTGCAAATAAGATAAATTTTCTCAAATATTATAAAATAATTTATTTTTATTCTCTGAAAACCCTCTACCAAAAGGAATAATTTGTAATATATCATATTCATAAACTCAAAGTTTCATAAAAAATTTAACTATCTCAGGAAGAAATTTTACATTAACTTTATTTACAACTATATCTATATTTATAATAA
>JAVHPF010000044.1:4911-13946 GCA_036170435.1 Patescibacteria group bacterium | reverse complement strand
AAATCAAAACTTCATCCAAAATGGCAAAATTCACTTGATGAACTTGCTATAGTTCTGAAATCTGGAGTAGAAATAGAATTTTCCCCTGAAGTATTAGCTGAAGTTGATGCTATGAGTGAACTTATAGAAGAATCTGAAATTGCCAAAAGAGTAGATTTAAGAGATTTATATACTATTACCATAGATTGACCAGATACTAAAGATATAGATGATGCTGTAAGCGTAGAAGCTCTTCCAAATTGAGAATTCAAACTTTATGTTCATATTGCTGATGTTACTCATTATGTAAAAGAAGATTCTCTTGTATGAGAAGAAGCTCGAAAAAGAGCTACAAGTATATATTTTGTGGATAAAGTTATCCCAATGATTCCAGAAAAACTTAGTAATGGACTTTGTAGTTTGAATCCAAATGAGGATAAACTTACTATGACTTGTGAAATGATAGTTGATAAATATGGGAAAATAGATTTTTCTAAATCAAAAGTATATGAATCAGTTATTAAATCTAATGCTCAAACTACATATAAAGAAGTTCAAGAAATATTTGAAGGAAAAAGAGGATTATGAGATGAAATGCAATTTTCTGATAAAGTAGATGAAAATCTAATAGAAACTGTTAAAAATTCTTTTGAATTATCAAGACTTTTAAATGATTTGAGAAGAAAAGAATGAGAACTTATTTTTGAAAATTCGGAAATAAAAATCAAGTTAGATGAAAATAGAAATCCTGTAGAATTTAAAAAATATGAAACTTATGAATCAAATGATTTAATAAAAGCTCTTATGGTTGCAGCAAATGAAACAGTAGCTAATATATATGGGTCTTGACCATTTCTTCATAGAACACACCAGGAACCAAAAAAAGAAAAAATAGAATTACTTAAAACTATTTTAGCTTATTTGGAAGTAGATATAGAATGACTCGATGTAAATGCTGGAAATATAGATAAATTACTTAAACTAATTAAGTTGCACGAAAAAGAAAATGCATTATCTTCATTAATAATGAGAACATTACAATTAGCTAAAGTTACTGATAAATTAGAATGACATCATGGTTTAGCATTAAAAAAATGATATTCTTGGTTTACTTCACCAATCAGAAGATATGCTGATACTCAAATTCATAGAATTATCAAAGAAACTCTACACGGAGAATTAGATGAAATGCATTATAATGAGTTACTTGAGGAAGTTGCAATGAATTGTAGTTTAAAAGAACAAAGAGCAGAAAATATAGAGAGAAAAATAAATACTCTTTACTATATTAAACATTTAGAACCAAAAATAGGAGAAGTATTTGATGGAACTATAATGATGATCAACGAAAGATGAACTCAAATACAACTAGATTATGCAAATATCTGATGAAGTCTAGATTTAGATAAAGAAGCTGGATATTCTTACAATAAAATAGATAAATGACTTGCTGAAATAATTACTCCAGATCAGAAAATAATTAAAATCTGAGATAGACCTAAATTTAGATTGGTATCAGTAAATAAAGAAGAACTTGCTATAAATTTCGAATTAGTTTAATAAAACAATTAAAAAATATGAAAAATGAAGTTTCAATAAAATATATTTGATGAATTGACGACAAGGAAAAATGAATAAATCTTACTGGTTCATCTACTTTGATGACAGTTGATTTATGAAATTCAAAAGTAAGAATATTGACTGATATTTGAATTTTTCAATGATGAAAAATTGCCGAAGAAGCAAACTCTCAAATAGATGAAAATGCTATAAAAGCAGATTACGTGATTATTACTCATGCTCATATGGATCATATAGGTAGATTACCCATGCTTGTAAAAAAATGATTTTCTTGAAAAATTTTAATGAGTTCAACTACAAAAAATTTAGGTAGACATATGCTTGAAAGTTATGTTGTACTTACAAGAAGAATGATAGAAGAACAAGAAGAATGACAAAAGAAAAAATGACAACAATTGAAAGAATATTTTAGAGCAGTAAAAGAATACGAAGAATTACAAAATAACACAAATCTTAATAAAAAAGATAGAAAATCAAAAAATGATTTTTTAAATAGATTAAAATGAACTACTTCTTTTTCTTTAATTGATTTTATATTTTTCGCAAAAGCTCAGCTTGTTAAAAATAATATATTAAAAGAATCAGATATAGCAAAAGCTATTTGATGAAATGATATAGAACTTCTTTATGAAGAAGATGATATTGTGAAGACTTTAAGTATGATACATACACTTGAAGTTTGAGAAGATATTGATCTAGATACGAGAATAATTATTTCAAGCCTTGATGATGAAAGAATAGATGAAGAGATTCCAAAAATGGTTAAAGCAGCTTATAATAAGAAAATCTATGTTTTACCTCATTTAAAACAAGCTATAATTAATAAATGGAAAAAAACTTTAAATGATATAAGTAAAATCAATAAAGAAAATAAGAATTTAAGAGAAAAATTATTAGAAGCTTTAAATTTTGTAAATGATAAAAATAATCAAAAAAATGATTTATATTCTGAAAAACAAAAACTTTTAGAAGCACATAATATAAAGACTAAGGCAGATATAGAAGCAATAAAAGAATCTTGTTTACTTTTTCCATTTTCAAAAGACGATATACTGATTTTTTCAAACTTACTTGAACCTGTTTTTACAAAAGATAATCAAAAAGTTATTGAGGCTTTTAAATTGAGATTTTTCGATGCAGGACATATAGAATGAAGTGTACAGGCTGTTGTAACTTTGGTTACAAAAAAAGTAGAGCACGCTTTAAATACAAGTACTTTTAATGCTCCATTTAAAAAAGAACATACAAATTTCTTATTATCATGAGATTTATGAAAATTTACTGATCCAAATCTTTCAGGAGTTCCAGATATTCCACCTTTTAAATTTGATTATGTTCAAATAGAATCAACTTATGCTGATAGAAATCATCCCGATAAACAAGAAGATTTTAAAAAATTTCTATATGAATTAAATTCTACAGTTTGAAAAACATTAGTTGCAGCATTTTCTCTACAAAGGACTCAAGAGATTATACTTGAATTACTTCAAAATAAAGCTGATAATAGACCTTTATATGACCAATTTAAACCATTAAAAAAATGATTAAAACCATTTAAAGAAAGATTTTTAATATTAGAAAAAATAGAAAATCCTAGTGAAGAAGAAATAAATGAGAAAATAAGATTAGCTGGTATAATAAATGCTATAAATGATCAAATTACAATAGTACAAGAAAATATATTTACTTGAAATATTGTACTTGATTCTCCTTTATCTGAAAGACTAAATAGTGTTTTTACAACTAAATTATGAGATAAATACGCTCTTTTAAAAACAGAAATACAATTAGCTATATTCTGAAAAGAACTAGTAAGAGTACTTGAAAGATGAGAATATAGAGATTTATATAAGCCTGAAAGAATAAAATCAAAAGAAGTAATAGTTTCTTCTGGTTGAATGCTTCAATGATGATCTATAATTAATCATCTAAAAAATATTATTGATGATCCAGATGCTAAAATAATATTTACAGGTTATCAAGCAGAATGAACTCTTTGATCCGAAATTTTATCTTGAAAAAAACAAATATTGATTGATAATAATCTTTATGATGTAAAATGTAAAGTAGTCCAAATAAAATGATATTCTTCTCATATATGAAAAGATGATTTAATAGAATATACAACTAAAAAATTAACTTATTCTAAAAAAGCTAAATTAGCATTAACTCATTGAAATGAGTCAAGAGAAGTCTTAGCTAAAGAAATAAGAAAAGTAAAATCTAATATAGATGTTATTATTCCAAAACTTTGAGATGAAATTAAAATTAAAATTTAAAATAAAAAGAGATATTTCCAATTGGAAATATCTCTTTTTATTTTTTTTAAAACATTAAATTTATATTAAAAGTTTTTTCTTATTTGTTTTGACATCTTAATTTTAATCATTATAAATAATTCAAACAAAAACACAAATAATACACAAAAAGGATAAGTCATGCTTAAAGCATCATTGAGACTACTTGGAGGAACAAAGGATGAAGAAGGGAAGAGTATTACTGGTTCATCATCAGTACTTTCTGTTCATAATAACTATGGTAAATTCAATATTCTTATCGATTGTGGTCTTCATCAAGGAACAGCTGATGATGATTTATACAATAGAGAATTTGATTTTGATCCATCAATGCTTGATGCGGTTTTACTTACTCATGCACATATTGACCACTCAGGTCGATTACCATTTATTGTTAATAGTGAGTTTTTTAAATATCCTTTTAAAGGAAAGGTTTATACTCATTATCTAACAAAAGAAATCATTCAACCTATGTTAAATGATGCGGCTAAAATCCAAATGATGGAGGCTAATTCTGAAGATGAAAATGTTGCTAAACCTTCTAAGTTGAGAATAAAAACTCAAAAAAGAAGAATGCATAAAAATTTTCCTCCTGAAGATATGCATCAGCTAGAGGAATTTATGCATATTTCTACAAAAAGAGCTAATGCTAAACGTCCTAAAAAGGCTCCAGTTGAAGTTCTTTATACAATATCCGATGTTAAAAAGCTTATGCATATGACAATTGGATTTGATTATGGATATTGGACAAATATTCTACCAGGAATTTTCATAAAGCTGTATAATGCTGCTCATGTACTAGGCAGTGCTATGATTGTTGTACGATTGGAATCTAGTAAAGGTAAATACAAATTTCTACTTTTTTCTGGTGATATCGGTCGTGTTAATGACCCATTGTTCTTAGGTGTTCCTGATAAGGTAAAAGAACCATTATCTTGGGCAATGATTGAATCAACATATGGAGGGAAATTACACACATCTCGTGAGTCAGAATTCATCCAAATGGAACAAGAAATTTTAAAAGCTATAAAACGGTCTTCTACTATTTTAATACCAGCATTTTCTTATCAAAGAACTCCGGAGATTCTGGAAGTTTTAAACAAAATGTTAGCTATAAAAACTGGAAGTATTAGTGTCTATTTAGACTCACCATTAGCTTTGAAGTTGATGCCGATTTATACAAGTAGAAGTGAATGCGAATTTTTGAATACTATGCAAATTAAAATAATCCAAAATAAAGCGGATTTGCAGAAATTTCAAAAAGATACTGGCCCAAAAATATTGATTTCATCTGGAGGGATGATTCAAGGCGGTGCTATTATTAAACATTTACCTGAAATTTTAACACTATCAAATAATAGAGTTTTCCTTATTGGACACATGTCTGAAGGAACTTTTGGTCGTTTACTATTTGATGGGAAGAAACTTCTAGAAATCCCTAAATTAGGATGTATCGAGGTTTCAGCTAAGATTCTTTCATTTAAATCATTTTCAGGACATGGTGATGAACATGATTTACTTGATTTGGCAAAATCTTTGAAATTAAAGCAGGATAAAAACACTCAACTTTTCATAAATCATGGAGAGTACGATGGTTCAGCTTTAGCTTTGAAAAATGCTTTTTCAAGAAAAAAAGTTATTGATGCAAGTCGGATAGTTATTCCAGATACTACTAACTGTTATCAAATACTTTAAACAAAAAAAACCCCGAATTTCGGGGTTTTAATTTTTTATCTTCTAAATGATCATCTATCACCTCTATTATCTCTTCTTGGTCCTCTGTCATCTCTTCTAGAAGGCCCTCTATCTGCTCTTTCTTTTTTTTCGAAATAACTTGGAGAATCAGTTCCTCTATCATTATTTCTTTCAGTTCTATCAGATGAACTTCTTCTGTTGAAAGAATCATTTCCACCTCTATCACCAAAAGATCTTCTTTCTCATCCTCTGTTATCATCTCTTCTAGCGAATCCAGAATCTCTTCTTTCTCCACCTCCAAAACTTCTTCTTTCTCCACCATTTTCAGAATTATCTCTATCAAATCTTTTTTCAAAACCTATTTTTTCTCCTCTAGGAGCAGCGCTTTCAGATCTACCGAAGTATGAATCTCATCCAGATCTAGGAGCTCTATCGCCACCTCTGTCTGAACCAAATCTACTTCCTCCTCTATCTCATCCTCTGTCTCATCCGAATCTAGAACCACCTCTAGAACCTCCTCTTCCTCCGAATCTTCCTCCAGATGATCTTCCTCCACCTCTAGAATCTCCGAATCTTCCACCACCATTTCTTTCTTCTTTTCTTTCTACTTCATTTCCTTCATTATCAATTTGTTTGATTTTGATTTTGTTTGTTTTTTCAATACTTCTTAGAGAAGATCTTTCTCTATCAGAAACAAACATTACAGCTCTACCAGAAGCACCAGCTCTACCAGTTCTACCAATTCTATGTATGTATGATTCTGGATCTAAAGGTACATCAAAATTTACTACTAATTCAATATTTTTCATATTCAATCATCTAGCAGCAACATCAGTAACTACGAAAATATCAACTTTATTTTCTTGAAAATCTTTAAGTGCTTTAAATCTTTCTCTTTGTCTCATATCACCATTTAAATATGAAGCTCTGATATTATCATCTAATAATTTATCAGCTAATTCTTCAGTATCTCTTTTAGTTTGACAGAAAACAATAGTTTTTTGGTCTTTATGTTCTTCTATAAATTTAAGAAGCATTTCATATTTATCAACATGAGGAACTTCTATAAATGAATGGTCGATTTTTTCAGTTGTTATAGCTGTTGTAGATTTGATATAAGTATAATCAAGACCTAAATATTTTTCTATAATTCTTTTCATATCATCAGTGATAGTAGCAGAAAATACCATAGATTGTTTTAAGTTTGTTGCTTTTCCCCAGATAAAATCTATATCATCAACAAAACCCATATCTAGCATTCTATCTACTTCATCAAGAACAAAAAAATCAAGTTGGTCTAATTTCAAAACACCTCTTTCAATCAAATCAATAACTCTACCTGGAGTACCAATGATGATATCTTGACCTTTTTTAATCATTTCTTTTTGTTTGAATATTGGACTTCAACCATAAACTGGAAGAGATCTAACATTCATATGTTTTGATAAAAGAAGAATTTCTTCTCTTATTTGGTTTACAAGTTCTCTAGTTGGAGCTAGAATAAGAGCTTGAGTCCCTCTTTTCCCCATATCTAATTTTTCTAGTAAAGATACAACGAAAGCTGCAGTTTTACCTGTACCAGTTTGAGATTGTCCAATAATATTTTTACCATTTTTGATTTCAGATATTACATCAAATTGGATTTGAGTTGGAGTAGTATAACCAGCATCAGCTAGTCCTTTAGTTACTTCCGCTTTTAAATTTAAGTTTTCAAACAACATGTTTAATTTAGTTTATTTAATAATTTATCAAAAGTAAAATACAAGCAAATGCCTCTCTTTTAAAAGAGAGGAAATTTTATATTGTATATTTTAAAACTTCTGATTTTTTTTACTTTAAATACAGGCTTTTATTTCTCTCATGTTCGAGATTAGTAGTAGCATAATGTATTTCTCAGTTATTATCGTGCAAATAGTAATAATAAGGAGTCACTTTAATATTTATGGTGGCTTCTATTGTTTCTAAACTAGGATTACAAATAGGTGATAGGGGTAATCATAACAAAGTTCTTGTGTTGTATGAGTTTTTTTCATAAATATGATTTACTACAAAAGAAGGGGTGCAAATTTCTCTTGTTGTTTTATGAGGATAGCATACTGTGGCATCTGCTCACAGATACCAATTTTCTTCAAGTCTTTTTTTTAGAATTCAAGCCACAATTGCTTTTTGCAAAGGGTCTCTCTCTTCTTTTTCCACTATTGACGATAAATTGATTATATCCAAAATCTCTTTATTTCCAAAACTAAATAAAATTTTGTCATAAACTCTAGTTTTAAAATTATTCAAAAGTCTATCTATAAAAGTATCTAATTCAAAATTTGTTTCCTCAATACTATAAGTATCAGGATATAAAAATCATTCTAAACTTATAGCTCATTTTAAAAAAGGATATTTACTAATTAGCCTAGAATCTACACTAGAAGTTTTACTTATAAAATCACCTGTTTTTATTAATCATTTATTTGATAAATAAGAGTCAATATCATAAATATTCCGTCATTCTAAAAGAGTTAGATTAGCATCTCAATTAACAGCTTCTTTTTGTAAATTTGATATTATATTAAGCAGATTATCTCAGGCTTTCATTTGATATATTCAAGCTTTTAAATCTATTTTCGGTGGATTTGATTTTAAATAAATTTTCAAAATAGTAGAATTTATATCTAATTTTGAACTAAGGGAATAGTAAGTATCACCCTTTTCTATTTTTATATTAGTATTTGTTTCAATTAATGTTTTATTTAAAGTATTTTTATAATACACAAAAGGACTAACTAATATAACAAAGCTTATTATTCAAATATATAGTAAATTATTATTTTTTGATTTGTTCCTTATTCTAGACATATTTTTTATTTAAAATTTTATATTATTTGATAATCTATATTCATATTGACCATTTCATAAATCCCATTTAATTAAATATACTCAACTTGAATTATAGGCGAAAACTTGAGCAAATATATTTTCTAAATTACTATTATCAACTTTGTAATAAATAATATTTTTTATAAATTTTTTATTTCAATTTGAATCAATGGCACTATAATCATTTTTCGCTTCTAGATATGAAAATATTTTTACAGCTTTACTTGTGTCTAATTTTTCATTAAATTTTAGTCATAAATTTAACTTTGTAATATATGGTTTTAAAATCATATAATCAGAGTTTTTGTATATTTTTGCTGCATCATAAAATCTTTTTGCTACAAGTAAATCTCTTGAAGTTTTTGAAGATTTTTTAAGTGAATCACTAATTATATTTCAATCAAATCTATCACTATAAAGTAAGTCTTTTGGAAGTTTAAAATATTTATATTTGTCAAAAGTTTTTGTTGATTTTTGTCATAATGGATCATCAAAAGTCGGGTCATAATAATAATCTCATATCTTTACCCAGGCATGTCAAAAATTTGGGAATAAATCGCTATTTATTACAAATCAGGTTTTAATTTCAAGATTTTCTATTCATGAGAACATAAG
>JAVHPF010000044.1:0-4811 GCA_036170435.1 Patescibacteria group bacterium | reverse complement strand
TTATCTTGCGAATATCAAAGTTTAACAAAATCTGAATAATAAAATCATTCACTATCATTAAAATAAAAATACTTTGAAAATTTATAAGCATAATAGATATCTAATTCAAGATCTATAGGTGAATCAAAGTTTAATATTTTGAAATATTTTGAAGCTTCAGTATAAGAAATTTTCTTTTCTTTATTTATAGTTTTTGTAAAACAATAATGTCAATCAGATGTTTTTAGTATATATCATTTTTGAGTGAATGCTGAATAATTTGAAGAATTTAATAAATAACAAGAATAAGTTGCTAATCTATTTTTTATTCAAGACTCATCAATAAATTCTAGTCATTTGTTTAATTCATAATAAGTAGAATTAGTATTTTTTATTACTTGATTTATATAATCAGAAGTATCAGCAAAACTTAGGTTTATTTGAAATAATTCTAATAATATAAAAAATGATAGTATATATTTTTTCATAATTATTTTACTTATATCTTATAAACTTTTTGCTTTTTCTAATTGATTATCTATTCAATTTTTCATTTGGGCTTCATCCAATTTTATTTCAATATCTGGTTTAATTCATATTTGGTCTATTCCAGTTTCAGTTTTTCATGTAAACCAATGAGCAATAGTATATTTTAGACTAGATCAATCAAAATATGTCTTGATCGTTTGAACTGATCATTTTCCATAAGTTTTTTCTCAAACAAGGTTTAAATTTGGATAATAATCTTTTAAAGTACCTGCCATTATTTCAGAAGCAGAAGCAGATCAAGCATTTACTAAAAGTACTATTTTTATTTTTGAGAAATCATAATCAGAGTATCATTTTGATATATAATCTTGAGTTAATCATTGATATTTTACAACGGCTACATTCTTTCAAGCAGGAACAAAATAACTAAGAATATCAGCAACAGAATCCAAATATCAACCTGGGTCATTTCTCAAATCAATTATTAATTTTGTAGTAGAAGTTTTGGTTTTTAAATCGTCTAAACTAGTTTTGAAATCAGAAGTAACATTATCACCAAAAATTCTAATGTTCATATAATAAGTATCAGAACTAAGTGATTTTCCTTCAACATCTTTAAGAGTTATTTTAGCTCTTTCTACTTCTATTATTAATTTATCATTTCATCTTGTTATACTAAGTTTTACTTTTGTTCCAGCAAGTCATTTTATTTTTGAAACAGCTTCATTACTAGTTGTATCAGCTGTTATTTCAAAATCATCTATTTTTGTAATAATATCATTAGCTTTAAGTCCAGCTTTTTCAGCTGGAGAACCAGATAATGGAGATACTATTATAAATTCTCAAGGTTTTACCATATCTACATAAGCTCAAATTCAATCATATTCTCAAGATAACATTTCATTAAATTGTTTTTTCTCAACTGGAGGGAAATAAGTGGTAAATTTATCTTTTGATCAAGCTGCTAATCATTGTATAGCTGAATACATCATATCAGTTGAATTTATATTAGCTTTATTGTAATGTCGACTTAATATTGTATTATAAACATCATCAAAAATAGCTTTTTGATTTTGAAGCGAGTCATTATTTAAATTAATGTTATTATTATCAGATTTTTTATTTTCTATTAATTGTTTAACTACATACATATCTAGTAAATTACTAGAAGTATTTTTTAAACTAGATATTTCACTTTCTTCTATTATTTTTTCTCATAAAACTTTTTCTGATAAAAAATAGAAATTATAAGATGATATTTTAGATGTAGGACGTATTTTTACTGATTTATTATCAATAAGGTCTAAATAAACTAATTTTTGAAGACTTTCATATACTCTAGTTCATTTTTTTACATCAGTAAAATTAAGATTTATATATTTATAAGATTTAGCTAAATCATTTAGATAATAATCTGAAAAGAAATTAAAGGTATCAGCTCTAGTAAGAGTTGCTCCTGAATCAGGTGCTCAAATCCCATTGATAATTGTAGATTTGGAATCACTTATTTGACTAGCATTTACACTAGTTAAAATAGAAAAACTTAGAATCAATGATAGTATTATATATTTTATTTGTTTCATTTAATTATTTATTATAGGATAAATTTTTATTTTCAGATTATTACTGAAATTCATCAGAAAGGATAAAGTGTCCCGAAAAATATTAGAGCAAGTCAAGCGAATGTTATAACTATATAAGTTCATCCAGAACCTAAGTATTGTTCAGCCCAGACAAAATTTCCAGTCCATTCATGAACATTTCTTCTATATCTCACAATTGAGTATCATCCTGCAATAAGTAAAATTGCGTAAATTAGCTTTACTATAAACATAGAGTGTTAAATTAAAGTTAAAATATAATTTTATTTATTTTGCATTGCTTTTAATCTTTTTAAAAGCTCAGCTTTTTTAGTTGAATCTATTGTTCAACTAGTTTGAGTATTTTGTAAATCAGTCATATCTTTTTGAGTAGAATTTATTGAATTTACTAAATTTGAATTTAATCAAGTCATCGCATCAGAACCAACAGATTTTAATGTTTCTTTCATTGTTTCTGAAATAATAGGAGCTAATATTTTAGCAACTGTAGGAGCAATATCTTCTTTTATAACTGTACTAGTGTTAAGTTTAGGTAAAATAATAGTATAAAAACTTACTATAAATCATATAATAAGAACTCTAAAAATTATTTTAGAAATCAGGGCTCTTTTATATCTAGATTCTTGTTTTTCCAACATATCATATATTAGATCTATTTTTTCTTCAGAACTCAAATCCATTTTGCTCATATTTGTTTTTGTTTTATTGTAATAAAAATTTAAGGCGGGCACATTTTAAGTCTTATTTAGAATAAATCAAAATTTATTTAAAAAATATAATTTGTTTAAAACTTGTTTTTCCATATACTTTTGAGCAAATTTAGCTATTAAATTAACAAAGATAAAGATGAAAATAGTAATATGTAAATGAAAAGCCTGCCAAGATAGATTCTGTAATTATATAGAAAAAAGATTAAATTCAGATATAGAAAAATTTGATTTAAAGAATGTTGTGATAGAAAATGGTGCATGTATGTGAGCTTGTAAAAAATGACCTAATATCTCAGTAGATTGAGAAATTATGAACTATTGCGATCCTGCAAAAGCTGCAAGAATAATGATGGAAAAAATAAATAATAGATTAGGATAAAAGACCCCACCCTAAAATTAGAACAACCTCACCCTAACCCTCTCCTTAGAGGAGAGGGGATATAAGGAATTAAAATTTAACAAAAAAATATGCAATTTTACAATACAAAAACAAGAGAGATAGAAAATTTTAAACCACTTAAACAAGACGCAGTAAAGGTTTATTTTTGTGGTCCAACAGTTTATAATTATGCTCATATTGGAAATTTAAGAACCTTTGTTTTTGAAGATTTAGTTATAAAAACTTTGAAATATTTATGACATAGAGTAAAAACTGTTATGAATATAACTGATATAGATGATAAAACTATAGCTGGAAGTCAAGCAGCAGGATTAAAATTAGCTGAATTTACCACTAAATTTACAGAAGCTTTTTTGGCTGATATTGCTAAATTAAATATAGATAGAGCTGATGAAATAGTTCCTGTAACTTCACTTATGCCTGAAATGGTAAAAATAGTAAATAAATTACTTACTAGAAAAATGGCTTATATGTGAGAAGATGGAAGTATTTATTATGATATTTCTAAATTCGAAGATTACTGAAAATTTGCAAATATAGATTTTGCTTGAATGAAAGCTGGAGCTAGAGTAGATAATGATGAATATGATAAAGAAAATGCATCTGATTTTGTTCTATGGAAAGCTTATAAAGCAGAAGATGGAGAAAATTTCTGGGAAGAAACTTTTACAATAAATGGGGAAGAAAAAATCTTGAAATGAAGACCAGGATGGCATATCGAATGTAGCGCTTGTAATATGAAATATTTTGGTCCGCAAATTGATATTCATATGGGTGGAGTTGATTTAATTTTTCCTCATCATCAAAATGAAATAGCTCAAACAGAAAGCTTAACTGGAAAAGAATTTTCTAAATATTGGTTACATTCTGGACATTTGATGATAGATGGAAAGAAAATGGCAAAATCAGCAAATAATTTCTATACATTATCAGACTTGATTTCTAAATACAAAGATACTCCAGAAAATGTTGTAACTAGAGCTATAAGACTTAGTTTTATGAATGGAAAATATAGAGAAAACATTGATTTTTCATTTTCAAAATTAGAATCAAATATTGTAGTTATCAAAAAAATAGATGAACTTCTAAAAAAATTAAAAAGAACTTATGATAACTTATGAGAGGAAAACAATAAGATATCAAAAGCTTTCAGCATGGATTTACAAGATTTTATGTATGATTATGTAGATGCGCTTGAAGATGATTTAAATACTCCGATTGCAATAAGTGTTTTCAATGAACTTATAACATATCTAAATTCGAAAATAGATAACTTAGAAATAACAAAAAAAGAAATCCTTGCTTCAATAGATTTCTTAAAAGGTTTTAATCGAATATTATCTATAATTGATTTTTCACTTTTTGAAAAAGAAGATGAAATAATTCCAGAAAATATCGCCTGACTTTTTGAAGCTAGAAATACAGCTAAATGAGATAAAAACTTTGAATTAGCTGATAAATACAGAGACGAACTTCTAGTATTTTGATATAAAATAATAGATGATAGAACTTGAACTAAATTAGAAAAAATATAATAAAAAAGAGAAACTTGCTACAATAAGTTTCTCTTTTTTATTCATTAAGGCCTTTAACGACAATCTTTAATACGAGGAAATATTTAAAAGGTGACAA
>JAVHPF010000043.1:0-13965 GCA_036170435.1 Patescibacteria group bacterium | reverse complement strand
ACTCAAAATCCCCCGGAGCGATCCATGAGAGTTCGAGTCTCTCTCTAGGCACCATATAAATTTATAAATAAAGCATCCCTGAGAAATCAGGGATGCTTTTAAATTTGCTTTAATGAAATTAATTTTGACTCCTCAGAAATATCCCTAACAACAAAAGAATAAATTATTTCTTCTTTTTCATTAAGTTTTACAATTTCTTTATTATCTAATATTTTTCTTATAGTATGATCTTTAGATTTTACTCTAGTTGGAGTTGTGTAAGCTTTCCATCAATCACTATCATCTAATTTAATATTTACAAAAATTCTTTGTTTTTTATTAATATGAAGAATTTTTCATTTAATAATCATTCAAACTTTAATATTATCTAAACTAAGCTTTTGTTTTTCAAAGTTTTTTTTAGATCTATTTTTTCTTCACTCTCTTTTTTTTAGCTTTTTTGTAACTTTTTTCTCTTCATCTCTTCTTAGTTTTAAAATAGCTTTTTCTGTATCTCTTTTAGTTTTTGCAATAATTTTTTTACTTTCATCACATAAATTATCTAATACTTTTCATTCATAATTTATGTATTTTAAAAATTTAATTTTCAACTTTTTATTATCAAGCATATTCATTAAATTTTCTAATTTTTTTTGATAAGCATCAGCGCCTCTTTTTATAACACATATTTTAGTTCATTCTTTTGCTCAAATTCATTCAAATTTTTTTGAAAAACCTTTTGGATTATATATGAAAATACCTCAATTAGATTGTATTTTTATTAATCATTTATTATAAAAAGTTGCAACTTCTAGTCAATTAGAAATATTTTGATTTACATCTAATACAAAATCTAAATTTTGATTTCTATATTTAAATATATCTCATTCAGATATAGTTTTTTCTATATCTAAAATAGATTTTCTTATTAATCATTTTTTATCATTTGAAATATCTAATAATTTTCCAATGTTTCCATTATATTTTTTTATAGGAACATTTCCCATAATTTCATTACTTAGTAATTCAAATCATGTTTCATCATCTTTGAAATATGAGTAAATTAAATTAATATCTAAAAATTTAGCTAATCAAAATAATGTTCTATAAGAATTCGGATATATTTTTGTTTTATCTGTATTTATTCAGTATATTTCAAATCAAGCTCAATCTAATAAATCAATAAATTGAACAAATCTTTTAATTTGTTCTAATTCTTCATTTTTAAATAAATCTAATAAATTTAATAATTCAAATACTATACGAGTTGTAGAAGATATTTTTCTTTCAAAGTGATTTGCTATTATACTTGAATTAGAAAAAAAAGATTTCAGTCACTTTCATTCATATCATTTAATTTGTAATCAATCAAATTCTCATCACATATCTAAATTTACGAAAGCTTCCTCATAATGATTTATATGTTTTTTATAATGTATTTTATCTAAATTAAATCAAGCTTTTTCTAATAAAAATAAACAAGCCTTAGCATCTAAACTAGTTTGTCTAGTTAACTCACCAGATTTATTTATTATTCAAGGAACTGAAAATTTAGTAAATAATCTTTTAAATATATTTGAAATATCATTTTTAGTCATTCATTTTTGTAATTCCTTTTCTTTTATCCATCTTCCTATTTCTTCAATAAATCAAAGATTTTCTTCATTTCATCTTTCTAATTTAGACAAGATAAATTTTCTATAAGTATTAACATTTTCATAAGGAGGATTCTTATCTATTTTTTGTATAGAAGAAATATTAGAAGTATTTAATATATTAGTCATTATTTTAAAATTTTAATTATAAAAAGAGGTATTTATAATTAAAATAATTAGTTTGTCAAAATAATTATAAAAAACTAATTTATTGTTTAAATTCTAAAAACATTGACTTTTTTAAATATAAGATTATAAAAATTTCTTAATAAAAAATTAAAAAATATTATGAAAAAGAGTTTGACTATTATATGATGACTTCCATGAGTATGAAAAAGTACATTATGAGATGCTTTAGAAAAAATAGATGATAAAATTGTTCATTGTGATTATGATAAGGTTTTTGAAACGATAATTAAAAATCCAAAGGCTCTTTCAAGTATAGCTAATGATTATATTCCGGAACATTCTCGTTTAGCATTTCTTATTTGAGATAAAAAACAAATTGTTAAAACAATTATGGAAAACAATGAAGTTAAATGAATATTTCAAGGAGCAGTTTTTTTATGGAGTATAAATGTACTTAAAATTATGCAAGACACAAAGAATACTTCACTTTGAATTATTAATATTGATTGAACAAATAAAGATTCTAGAAAATTAATTAAGGAATTATCTATTTTAGAATGATTTGATAAGGTTAATTTTATTGAGTTAATTACATCAAAAAATGAATTAGTTAAAACAGCAAGAGAAAGAGAAATTGTAAAAAATTCAAATTTTCCTTTGCTCGATCAAAATACTAATATAACAGTAAAACTCAATGAATATCAAGTTATAGAAAGAATAAAAGAATACGAACCTTATAATACTTCAGAAAAATTATTTAATAAATATTTAAGAGTAACTAGAAAAGAAGTTTCTAGTGAAATGTGAATAAAAAAACTTGCTAATTGGATTAAAAAAGCCTAAATTATAACAGATTCAGGCTTTTTTATTGTTTAAATTCTAAAAATTCATATAATCAAAGAAAAATTTTAAACATGATATATATAAAAATGAATAATTTTAAAAAAGAATATACAAGAAGGGAAGAATCAACTTCTCAAAACATTCAGAAAATAACGTGAATTTATCATCAAGGTAAATGAGATTTTGGTTTTGTTGATTTAGAAACTGAAAAGAAAGGTTTTTATGTTTTTCCAAGAAATAGAAATACTGCTATTGATTGAGACCAAGTAGAGGCTACTGTAAAAAGTTTCAAATGAAGAGATGAAGCCGTTGTTACTAAAATCATAAAAAGAGCGGAACATATTTTTATTTGAACTTATGAAATTTCTAAAAATTTCTGATTTGTTAGAGTTGATTCTAATCTAGTTCAACATGATATTTTTGTTGCTTGAGTTAATGCTTTGAAGGCTAAAACTTGAGATAAGGTAATAGTAAAAATAATGAAATGGGATAGAAAAAATCCAGATGGTAAAATTACAGAAATTCTCCCAGATTTTAAATGAAATAAATGAGATTTAATTAAAATAGTTATTGAATCAGGTTTGAAATTAAGTTTTAGTCCAAAAATATCAGAAGATGTAGCAAAAATTTCTCCAAAAATCAATCAATATGAAAATGAAAGAAGAAAAAATTTCAGGAATTTATTTACTACTACTATAGATTGAATTACTGCAAAAGACTTAGATGATGCTATAAGTATAGAAAAATTAGAAAATTGAAACCATAAACTTTATGTTCATATAGCGGATGTTACTCATTATGTAAAAGAATGATCTTCTCTTGATGTTGAAGCTTTAAATCGTTCTACAAGCACATATTATCCATCAGGAGTTATTCCTATGCTTCCAGAAAAACTTAGTAATTGACTTTGTAGTTTGAATCCAAATGAAGACAAACTTACACTTACTGCTTGTATGGAAATAGGTAAGACTGGAGAAATAATAAACACAGAAGTTTATGAATCTATTATAAAATCAAATTACAGACTTACTTATGATGAGGTTTTTTATCTATTAAGCTCAACAGCCTTAGTTAATTGAGATAAAGAATTAGAACTTCAAGGAGATATTACCAAGAAAAAACAAGATAAAAATCTTCTTGATTTTTTAAAGACTGCAAATAATCTGAAACAAATAATAGAAAAAAGAAAGAAAATGATGTGAGTTTTGGATTTTGATTTTTCTGAAACAAAGATAGAAGTTAATGAAGAATTTAAGCCAATAAAAATATCTAAATACACTAGACATTTTGCTCATAAAATAATTGAAGAATTTATGATAATTGCAAATGAGGCTATTTGAAAAAAGTTTTCTACTACACCATTTTTATATAGAATTCATAGAGATCCTGCAAGTGAAGATATAGAAAAACTTCAAAAAATGCTTCATATTTTCTGAATCAAATCAGAAATAGATGATAAAATTTCCCCAAAATCTCTTCAAAAAGTATTAGATGAAATTAAATTATGTCCAAAACCAGAAATAGTTTCAAAATTTGTTTTAAGAACTCTACAAAAAGCTATTTACAGTGAAGTTAATGAAGGACATTTTTGACTAGCATTAGACCATTATAGTCACTTTACTTCGCCAATTAGAAGATATCCAGACTTACAAATTCATAGAATTATAAAAGAAAAAATTAATAAAAAATTGGATAGAGAAAGAATAAAACATTATAGAGCTTTACTTCCAAGTGTTGCTCAAATAACAAGTGAAAAAGAAGAAAAATCTGAGAAAATAGAATATAAAATAAATGATTATCTAAAAGCAAAATTTGTAGAAGATAAAATTGGACAAACTTTTTCTTGAACTATTTCATGAATTATCGCAAATTGAATATTTGTAGAATTAGAAAATTTCGTTGAATGAATGCTTAGAATAGAAAATTTATGATGAAATTTCCTATATGATATTGATTTTATGGAAATGAGAGATGCAAGAACAGGAAAGATCTATAGATTATGAGATTCTCTAGATATTAAAATTGACAGAGTTACTCCTATGGAATGAAAAATTGATTTCATTTTAGCTTAATTAAAAAAAATAACCCCGGGGTCTCAAAACCCCGGGGTTAAAAATATCTCTACTTTTATTAATTTTTATTTTTAAAATTTGTAATAGTAGTCGATAATTCTACTTTTAAAACTCATTGTTTTGATGAATCACTCCATTGCACTAAGCTTGTGATATCCATTTCATCAGATGAAGGTTTCAATACTTTTATTTCTCTTGTAAATAAAGGTTTTGTATCAGTTCATCAAGATTGTGTATATAATCAGTTAGAATCTATTCAGACTTTGAAATTATTTCTATATGTTGAGTTAGAATATAATCAAGTAGTAAAATTTCGTAAATACCATCTAGCATCACTTCATTGATATATCTTATACGAATTTGTAACTATTTGATTAGGAGCTCGAGTAACACAAGCTGAATCATAATTTATTGTATTCCAACAATCTTTATAATTAGCAGAATATAATAAATAATTAGTATCTCTAATATTTATCATAGCTTCAAGTCATTCTCTAGCTATTTGAATTGCTTGTATTCTATTTGAAGTTGTAATAGATAAATTTTGTCATTTACCAAAAATAGTATACATTCAAATTGTACCAACTAATATTATTAGCATAATAACAAGAACTTCAACTATAGAAGCTGCTTTTTTTGATTTAAACATTAGAAATATTATTTTATATATAAATTTCAATTAATAATAAGCAAAAGCTTTTTTTTTTCAAATAATTTTACTTTTTGTCATTTTTCTATATCCTAAGCTTCAAATTTCATAGTAATTAACTTAAAAATATGTACTCTATACACGATGAAGATAAAATCAAAGAATTTATAAAAGAGATTAAGGAACAGCCTTTTAGATATGCGCAGATTGAAAATGCAATCTATAAAAATAATATAGTAGATTTTGATGAAATAACAACTATTTCAAAACCAATCAGAGAAATGCTAAAGAAAGAATTTTTCTATTCTTCTTTGGAAATAGATCATATTGTTACCGGAGAAAACTGACAAACTACAAAAATACTTTTTAAAACTAAAGACTGATATTTTGTTGAAGCTGTTATTATGAGACATTTAACTGGTAGAAATACACTTTGTGTTTCTTGCCAGGTTGGTTGTCCTATGGCTTGTTCTTTTTGTGCTACTTGAAAATTATGATTAAAAAGAAATCTAGAATATTATGAAATTCTAGATCAAATTATGGAAGCAGTAAACATATTAACTAAAGAATGAAAAATACTTAGAAATGTTGTATATATGGGAATGGGCGAACCTATGCTTAATTATGAAAATGTAAAAAAATCTATAGATATTGCTACTAATCAAAAGAAATTAAATCTAGCAAATAGAAGAGTTACTATTTCTACTTGTTGAATTGTCCCATGAATTAGAAAATTTACTGTTGATTTTCCACAAACTTCACTTGCTATTTCTCTCCATGCACCAGATGATGAAGTTAGAAAACAAATAATGCCTGTTGATAACACATATCCACTTTCTGAACTTATGAAATCTTTGGATGAATATACTGCTATCACAAATAAAAGAGTATTTTATGAATATATAATGATTCAGTGAGTAAATGATGATTTATCAATGGCTTATAAACTGGCAGAATTACTAAAAGGGAAACTAGCTCATGTAAATTTCATCCCTTATAATCCAGGAGAATGAGTTTCTTCAGATTGATATAAACCTACTTCTAGAATTATGATAGAAAAATTTCAAAAAATTCTTGAAAAAGCTGGAGTGGTTTCTACTATAAGAGCTACTATGTGAGATGATATTGATGCAGCATGTGGTCAACTTGCAAATAAAAAAGAAGAACAATAAAAAACTAGATAATAAAAAAGAATAATGTAAAGATAATATTACTTTACATTATTCTTTTTTATTTATAATTCTAAGTTAGGTATTAAAATCTTGACAAAATTAGATTAATATCTTAAAATTCAAGAGATTTATTTTTTAAATTATATTTTCTTATGGATAAACAAAAATCAAAACTTGTTTACGGTTCTATTATTATACTTGTTATTGTTTGATTAGTAATTTGATTTTCATTAAATAAATGATGAAATATTAAAAATTACGAAAATAAAAAATTAGTAGAAAATGCTAATAACTCTAATTATTTAGATGGTATTTCTATAAATAAATTAGCAGGTAGCTTATATACTGAATCTTGAGCTACGGAAATAAATAAAAAAATTGATTACCTTGTTTCAAAAAATGATTTATGAAAAGCTTCTTTTTTAAGTTCATTCGTGTGAAATTATAAAGATTCACTTAATTATAGAAATACTTTATGTAAGAATCAAACTAATGAAAATAAAGAATTTTGTGAAAAATTAGCCACAAAATTAAAATTATCTATTTCCGATACAAAATGAAATAGAATGACTTGAGTGAAAATCAGTGTTGATTGAAATATCGATTTTAATCAAAATAAAGACTTATATAATAATTTTATCCATAGACTTAGATTTTCTAAAAAATGATATCTAGATTCTTATGAAAAAGTAGTTTTATGAAATTGATCTGATTCTATTATTGAAACTAATCCAAAATTATTAAAAACTAACTATACTATAAATACTGACTCAAATAAAGAGATTTCGTATAAAACAAAAAACTTTGATTACAAAATAGATGCAAATTCTTTTGTTAATTTAGATTGAACTCCAGTTTCTGGAAATATAGATGTTTACTTTTTTGATATAGGGGCTTCTGATTGAGATTTAAGTGTATTAAATTTAGATGCATTTGATGAAAACTGAACTTTAGTTTGAAGTTCTATGACTACTTTATGAATGCCTTTAGTAAAAGCTTATTCTGGAGAGAATGAATTAAAATTATCTAAAGAAATAACTTGAACAGGAATTATTCAAAATTTAGAAAGAGCTCCTTGAATAGATTTAGTAAAAGTTCCTAAAAATACTTGGTTAACTAAGGTAGATTTGGATAAATATAATATTCCACCTTTTTGGAATTTAGACCAAACTAATTGAGTTTGGAAAACTTCTAGTATGAAAATATTAGATGAAAAATGAAATTATGAATTTAAATTATATTAATAATTAATTGTTTAAAATTATGAAAACAAAAATACACATTTTATTGTTCTTATTTAGTCTTTTTTGAATACTAAATATAGCAAATGCAAATGTCGATGTTACAAATATATCTAGTTTTAAATATGACTGTACTTCTACTTGATGAGTACTTCATACTGATTTTTCTCTTTGATGACATCATCATTATAAAAGAGATTATAAAATTGACTCACCCTGAATAATTGAAATATCAGATGTAAATCATACGACAATTTCAAAAAATTTATGAGCATCAATAGGATGATGTAATTATCATGTTTCTAATTGTAATATTTCTTCATGGTGAAATTGGGGATATGATAGTGAAAAAATTGAGTCCTCAATAAATATACAAACAGATTTAGATATTATTAAAAATTGAAATATAATATCTATTGATTCTCATGGATGACACTCTCACGGGCCTGATTCTATAATTATTACATATAATTGACATGATCATGATTTTACATGAGAAGATATATCAATAGATTTGCAAAATAATAAAATAATACTTACACATAATTCTACTTCGGATATAATTGAAACTTTTTCAAATAATACTTATGTATGACAAGATGAATTTTATTATAATATTTCAAGTGATAATAAAATAATTTTATTAAAAAAAAGAATCTTTAAAAAAACCTGAATTTGATCAACTCCTAGTAGTAATAATATAAATGAATATAGCGCTTTTAATTGAGTCAATGTTTGATTTACATTATCTTCTACAGCAAATACACAATGACCAGATTATACAACTTGACTAAATTATTGGGATTTTACTCAACACATATATACAACAACAAAAGTAAAACTTAATCCAGTTAACTTAACTTGTTCAAAAATTGAATATTCTGATGGAAAAACTGATTTTCATAATACTTCGTATAATTGAACTTTAAATTGAATAATACAGTCAATTTTTGACTGAACTAATATGAAGATAAATTGATGATTACCTAATAAAATGTTTGCTGATAAAAATATCAAGCTTTCATGAATTTATTATGCAACGGTATGAGAAATTTGATGAGTAAAAGATCAAGTTAATCAAGTTACATTAACTATAAAAAAAGATGAATTTACTAAATGGGTATCAACAATAAATATTAATCCCAGTAAATGAGAGTCTAATAGAGATTTTTGAAATTTAGCCTTTGTTTTAAAAAATAAAACTGCAACTTGTAGTAATTGAAATGAAACCTCATGTATTGATGCAAATAATATTCCAGCCGAAAACTATTGAATGGAATTAATTTTTAAATATAATTGAAACAAAATAGGGGATTTAGCTACGGGATTAGTTATACTTCCAAATAATGACTATACACCTAAATCATGAACTGAATCTTTCTCTCCATCTGCTACTTTATACGCAAATTGAAATAATAACTATTCATTTTGTCAAAATATAACAGATTCTTTTGGGAATACTTATTTAGATATGTGAACTATAGATGTAACACCAAATTATCAATTTTATTTAGATCAAATTAATAATATCTGAGATTGATTATATATTTATAATAATACATTTAATTCATCAAAAATATGTTTTGATATAAAATCATATTCACCTTGATCTAAAGATATAACTTTTCAGGCTAAGTTCCCAGTATATGATTTAGACTGAAATATATCTTCATATAAACAATTATCATTTACAAAAGAAATAACTTTCTTAAAACCATTTATAACAACAGATTTATCTATAACTAATGCTAATAAAAAACTTGAAATTTGACCTTCTTTAAATATGTGATTATCTATAATTACTAAATCATCTTTAAGTTTTTATGAAATAAATAATTTTAAAGATGATATAAAATTAGCTAGTAATGATCATGTATTTAAAAAATGACCAACTTCTATTATAGATTCAAATAATCTAAAATATAGTTTTACTATTGATGCAGCTAATACTACATGACTTAATAATGCTCCTGGAATTGAACTATCCAATAACCCTGTTATTTCATATACTATAGATTTAAAAAATATTAAATATTATATAAATACTAGCACGAATCCAAATAATAATGATAAACTATCTTTATTATGAGTAAAATGAATTTCTTGAATAAAAGTAGTTTGAACTTCTCAAACTTCTTGAAAATCTGCAACTACTAATAATATTGTAAATTTTTCAGATTTATCTAAATCTACAATGAGAGCTTCAGTTAAGAAAAATGCTGCAATTATAACTAAATGAATGAAATCATGAGATTTAGTTAATAAAGTTTTATATTACGATTTAACTAATTCAACTGATAAAAATATTGAATATAGTAATATTAAATCAAAAGATTTTGAAACTTTAGTTATAAAAAACTGAAACTTTATAATTAATGAAAATATAAATAAAGAAAAGTTATGAATTATAGTTTTAAAAGATTGATATAATGTTAGCTTAGATTATAATAAAATATGAAATATCTATATAACTCCAGATGTTACTTATATAAAAGCTTCAATTTATGCTGATGGATGATTAATAAGCTCTAATTCTTCGGGGAATCCTTATATTTCTGATACAGATATAAGAACAAATGCATTAGAAAATCAACTTGTTATAAAATGAAGTATTTTAACAAGAAATACTATTGGATGAGCTGTAAATGCTGGATGACAATATATACTTCCTGGATGACAAGAAACTAGTGTTTTTGATCAAGCAATGATATATGATTTAAATTATCTTAGAAGATCAAATAATTGATGGGGTTCACAAAAAGATAAAAATAATAATAACTCTAACAATGTAGTTATTATTTATAATCCTTCAATTCAAACAAATCCTCCAAAATGATTTAGTTCAAATTAGAAAAAATAAAAGTCTAGAATTTCTAGACTTTTATTTTTATAGCACAAAAAACTTGATAAAAAAGAAGTTTTCATATAATGAAGCTAAACTAATTTAATTTACTAATAATAATACTAAATGGAAAAGAGATTTTTTAACTTAATATTAATTGTTTTTATAGCGGCTTTCTCACTTTTTTATACAATCCCATGGACTTCTTTTGGTCTAACTATGCCATTTACTTGAAATGAATATAAACTTTGATTAGATTTACAAGGATGAGTAGAATTAGATTACAAAGTTGATTTAGATAAAGTAAGAGCAGATAAAGATAATAATAAACAAAAAGAAGATTCTATTGTAGAATGACTTAAATCAATAGTTGATAAAAGAATAGAGTCATTAAACATTTCAGATTCAGTTATAACTACAGCTGATTATGGAACAGAAAAACATATAATTGTACAAATCCCATTAAAAGGGAAGGATACAACAGAAGATAATGCTAATATCAAAAGAGCTAAAGATGCAATCTGAAAAGTAGTAAAAATTGAATTTAAAGAAAAAAGGACTAGTGAATTAACTGATGCAGATTATAAAGCTAGAAAAGATATAGTTAGAGCAGCACTTAAAGAATTAAAAACATCAAAATATAATTTTTTCGTTACTGCAAATAAATATAAAGATGATAATGAAAATGTACAAGCCTGAACTATGTCAGGTACTATAGATAAATTAAAAAAGACTATAAATTTATCTAAACTTGATCTTAAAACTTGATTAGTAGATCAATTAATAGTATGAACTGGATCAGCATCATTTGCTATGTCATCTGATGGTAAAATATCTCAAAAATCATGAGAAAAAACATATTATGCTATTGAAATTTCTAATATAGATTCAAAAACAAAAGTTTATACTATTAATTATTTAGCTGTTTGATCAGCTCCTTCTGAATGGATAATCGCTAAAGATGCTAAATGAAGAAGTTTGGATGATAGATATTTTACAAAATCATCAGTTCAATATAATCAAGCTTTTCAACCAATGGTAGAACTTACTTTCAATTCTATTTGAGCTGATATATTTGGTGAACTTAGTACTAGATTAGTTGGAAAACAAATTGCTATATTTGTATGAGGACAAATGTTAACTGCTCCAAATGTAAATGAACCAATAAGAGATGGTAAAGCTGTAATTACAGGTAATTATACTCCAGATGAAGCTAAAAAATTAGCAGATGATATAAATACTTGAGTTATCCCAGCACCAATTTATCTAACAAGTGAAAAATCTATAGATGCTAAACTTGGTATGAATTCTCTTCAAAACTTAATTTATGCTTGAATAATTTGATTTACACTAATATTTATATTCTTAGTATTTACATATTCTTGGTCTTGAGTATTAGCTGCAGTAGCATTACTTATATATACAGCTATGTTACTTGTACTTGTAAAAATGTCAGGTTCAGTTCTAACTCTAGCTTCTATAGCTGGTATAATCCTTACAATTGGTATGGCAATCGATGCTAATGTACTTATATTTGAAAGAGTAAAAGAAGAACTTAGAAAGAAAACTCCAATCAAAAAAGCTGTTGAAATCGGTTTTGAACATTCTTGGTCAGCTATATGGGATTCTCATATCACAGGTATAATCATCGCAATAATCTTATTTATATTCGGTATTAATATGATTAAATGATTTGGTTTAATGCTTGGTATAGGTCTTGTAGTTAGTTTATTCTCAGCTATGTGGATAAGTAGAATATTTGTTATACTTATTGCAAGTAAAAAATGAATTTCTAACAAAGCTTTTGTTTGATTAAAAGATAAAGAATAATAAAAAATATATCCTACAATTAGCTTTGTAGGATATATTTAATTTAAATTTAACTTAAATAATAATTATGAAACTTAATCTAGAAAATACTTATGAAATAGTAAATCCTGATTTATCATTTGAAACTAAAAAACTTTGAGAAATGTTAAAATCGGATAAAACTATAATTTATTTTTACCCAAAAGATAATACTCCAGGTTGCTCTATGGAAGCTAAAGATTTCACTTGTTTAGCATGAGAATTTAAAAAACTTGGAATAGATATTATTTGAGTATCAAAAGACTCTATAGAATCCCATATTAAGTTTATTACAAATTTAGCTTTATGAATACCTTTTATTTCTGATAAAGACTTAGTTTTACATAAAGAATTATGAGTTTATGGAGAAAAAAATAATTACGGGAAAATAGTTATGTGAGTAATTAGATCTACTTTTTTAGTTGTTCAAAATGGGGAAATTCTAAAAGAATGGAGAAATGTAAAAGCTACAGGTCACGCTGCAAAAGTATTGAGAGAAATTGTATAAAAAGAAGGAAAGACTATTTTAATAGTCTTTTTTGTTATTTTTCTTGCAAAATAGGTAATTTTGTGTTAAAATAAAGAAAATATTTTTATAAATTTATTTGATTTTTATGGCTCCAAATGAAAATTTAGATGAGAAAGAACAAAATGAAACGAAAACTCAAGATCTAAAAAAATTTGATGATTTACTAATAGACGAATATATAGAGGAATATGTTTCAAAACAAAATTTTGATTTATCTAATATAGATAGTGAATTTTTAAATAAACACAAAATTTCTTTTTTAAGAGACTATTCTCAATTAAGAGAGGATTTTTCTAAGTTAGAAAAATCAAGTGATTGAAAAACTAATGATGATAAATTAATTTCTTTACTTGGGAAAAACTTTGAAAAATCATATACTACAAAGGATAATTTATTAAACTCAGTAAAATCAATATATTCTAAAAATTTCGAACTTTTTGATGAAGAGAAAAAGAATTTAAATAAGTCTTTATCAAAATTAAAAATTGAAGATCTAAGAAAAATAGCGACTTTTAAGTCTTTTCAAGAAAATTTTTTAGTGGAATCTAAAATAGTAAAATCACTTAGCGAAATAACAAAAAGAGGAAACTTAAATGATAAATTTTCATCTATTTTTTGAGATATTGAAAAAATAAATTTTAATACAGAAGATGATAAATTTAAATTCTATAGATTATTTGAAAGATATGAATATTGAAGTGATATTTATTTAGAAGATCTAAAAATAGCTTTAAAATATATTAATTGAGAAGATACTATTAATAAAAAGAAAGAATTATTTAATTATTTTATAGAAAAAATATCTATAAAAACTTTAAGAGATGCTAATTTAATTTGATGAAAAGACTCTATAATAGAAGAAGATGAAATAAATAAGAAAAAAGATTCTATAATAGAAAAATATAAAAAAGATTATCCAGCTTTAAAAATAAATAGAAATGATTTAGATGAAGAATCTATTTTCTTAGATTCAAATGAAAATATTAATATAGATTGAATAATAGAA
>JAVHPF010000042.1:0-3096 GCA_036170435.1 Patescibacteria group bacterium | reverse complement strand
ATTTATAATTTCATTTATTATCTGTTGTTGTAAATTTTTCTTTATTTTCTTCACAAGTTCAGTTTTTATTTTCATCTATACATATTTTCCATCATGCCATACTTGCATTTGTATCTCATTTTACATTTCCAGATATACTTCATTTTGCATTCTCTTCTTTTGGGATTGCTGAAAAATTACTTGTTATATCATAATTTCAGTCATTATCACTATCTATTTGATATAAAAACAGAAGGAAATAAAATTCTTCCCTTCTGTTTTGTAATTATTCTTTTTCTTCTCTGCATGGATTTGATATTGTACCATAAAAATTATTAAAAGTTGCATCATTAGAGGAACTATTACTACATTTAAAACCTCAGAAAAATGAATATGAACATCATCAAAATGCTATACGACTAACTGGTAAATCATATTTTGGGTATATATAATAATCTTTTCTATATATATATATATATATATATGAGTTTAATTTAAATCAAAAAGTATAAGGAACTCTATTTTCTGATTTATAATTTCTTAAATAATAACAATTTTTAATAGGAATTATATCAGATTTGTATATTTCATTAAATTCATTTAAATAAAAAAATTGTTTATCATTTCTTTTTAAATCTTTTAATATAATTTTTACCTTTTCTAATTGCTTAAAATTATAAATATCAACATATACATTATATATTTCATTTATCAAAAATAATCATATTAATCATAAAATTAAATACTTAAAATATTTATGCTTTAGTATTAGCTTTAATTTTTCTTTCATAATTTATTACTTATGTTTTAAATTATCTAATTTATCTTTTATATCTTTTAATTTATATCACTTTATTACATCAAAATCTCTGTTTATATAATCAAAACCTTTTTTTATTTCTAGTTCATAGTATCAAATTTCTGGTTTTGTTACTTTATTCATAAGATTATCGTTTACTATTTCTAGTTTATATTTTCAAGCTTCTAGATTATCTATATCAAAAGTTCAGTCTTCTTTTATTTTTACTAGTTGCCTTTTTGTAAAAATAGATTTTATCTTATCTTTCAGTTTTTCTTTTCATTCTTTTTCTTCATGTTCATGTTCATCTTTTTCATCCTTTTCTTTTTCAAGCATAAGTATTATATCATTATATTTCAATTTATCTATTTTTTTTCATATAGAATAATCTTCTAATATATTTATTTTTCCACTTATTCCTGATTTTTTAGCATTTGTATACTGTGGATTTTCTATAGCTTTTGTGCTTTTTGATATATCTATTATTCAATCATTGTTTGTATCTGCTTGATATATAACGGCATTTGATGAATTATTTATTACATTAGTCCAGTTTATATCTAGTGTTTGTAATCATTTTTGTTGTTCTATTTGCGGAATATATACTGTTCAAGTTCAGTTATTTTGAAAATCATCTACAAGTATATCATAAGTTCCAGTTCATATTTTATTATCATCGAAATCTATTTTCATATTTTCTCTTGATATATTATATGTATCTGTTTGTCATGAAGAAGTATTTATTCAAGATAATTTTGTATAATAATCTCATCCAGCAATCATTAAATCATAGTTTTCTTGTGTAATTCATGATACTTCAATACTTAATCACTCAATATTTTGTGGTAAATATATTTGTTTAGTATTAGTAGTTCAACTATTAGAAGAAGCTAAAATATTTACAGAAACTCATGGTATTTCTCTATATATATTTCAATCTCTAAATCAAGATATATTTCAAGAAGCATCTTTTATTATAATACTTGAATTTCAAAATAATATAATAAGTCTATCTAAAATACTTAATCATGCAGGTTTAGCTTTATTTCAATTATTATATATAGTTTCTAATGGAACTAAATTTATTTTATTTATTGATTTCCAATTTTGATTATCTATATAAAATTTAGAATAAATAGAATTATCATTGTTAATTTCTAAATATTGTTTATTTCAATATACAAGTTCTTCATTAATTTCCTTATTTGGATAACTAATATTATTATCCCAAATAAAAATTTTATTTCATTCAACTTTATATGGAACAACATAATGTTTTACAATAACTCAATCTTTATTTTTTCATTCAATACCTAATACATAATTTTTATTTGTATTATTTTTTATTTCATTAAGTATATCAATATTACTTTTATTTCTAGATTCATTTTCAGCTTTTTGAAAAATCTCACTTCATTGTGATAACTGCAATGATAAAACATCTTTAAATACTGGATTATTTATATCATTCCAATATAAACCTTCATTATTTGTAGTTGAGAAAGGTTTTATATTTTGCATAATAGTTCATGCTCAAACTTCATTACTAAAATCAGTATAATTATTTTTCATAAAGTCAGGATGATATTTTTGCATTAATGCAGAAGTAGAAAGTCAGTAACAAGAACCTCGTGAAAATGCATCTGGATTTTCTCTATTTAATCAAAGCATTTCAAAAGTATCAAATAATTTTCTTTCATCATTTTCTAAATCAGTTGTATCAAAAGCTTTATAAAATATATCCCATTTATTTCAGTCAACTTTTTCTCTTTTTCAAAGTGAAAAGAATGAAGTATTATTCAATCATCAATTAAGAACTGAACTATCTAAAGGAGCATTCCCAAACTTATACCCATAAGGATAAGGTTCAAATCCTTCAAAAAGTGAGAAATCAGTTTCGGTTGAAGGATTATTTCAGAAATCTATAGCATCACTTATTCATCAAGTTTGTCTTTCTATTTTTGCACTCCAAGAATAATCTCAAACTCATAAATATGGAAGTGTTATTTCTTTTGTAGAATTAGTATTATATTCGCTTTGTAGTTCTATAGGATAAACTTCACCAGATTTATAAATATCTACTATTAATCTTGTAGCTTCTGTTTCATCTGTATCTGCTCTTAGAATTATTCCAGAACCTGATTGAAATTTTCATATTTTTTCTCATACTTTAATTTCTTCTTCATCAAGTTCTGGACTTTTTACATATTGGTTTAATTTTGTTGGAGTACTTGGTTTTGTTAAATTTGTATATAGTTTATTTACTTCTGAAGCATCTAAAACTCTATTATATATTTTTAGTTCATCTACAATTCAAT
>JAVHPF010000041.1:0-14516 GCA_036170435.1 Patescibacteria group bacterium | reverse complement strand
CCTGCTATACTATTTAAAATACTTATAAGCTTTGTAGTATCTCAAGAATTATCATAATTTGAAACTATAATTTGTAAATTGTTATAGTCTGAAATAGCTTTTAATAAAGCTGTTTCAGCTTGAGTTTTATAAGCAGTATTTTTTGCTCAAAGATATGATTCATAATAATCATTTTTATATTTATTAGTATCTGTAACTCATAAAATATAATCTGATTGTTCTATAATTTTTGAAATGCTTGTAAGTTCTGCTGAAAAACTATCTTCAACTTGTTTTATTGTGGTAGATTTACTTGAAATCGTATTTGATAAATTATTATCTTGTTGTTTCTGAGTTAAAGCTAAATCTGTTTGAGCTGTTTTTAAATTACTTTGTAAAGTAAGTAAATCTTTTTTAGCTGTATCAATATTTTTAGACTGTTGTAATATATCATTGGCTTGAGAATTTTGTAAATTAGTAAATTCTTTTTTAGCTATAAGAATAGAATTCTCTGTTGATTTTATAGAATTTTTTGCCTGCATTATTTTACTTTGGTCTGGTGCATCATATAATTGTTTCAAAGCTATTTGTGCATTATCTAAATTTATCCCCGCTTGAGAAACTGTATTTTGACCATCTTTATCATCAAGTATAGCTATAATATCTCATTTCTTTATTTTATCTCATTCATGAACTAAAACTGATTTAACAGTTCATTCTCACTTAAACCTAAGAGATTGTTCATCAACAAGTTCCGCAGTTCAAACAGCATCTACTGTATCTTTTATACTACCAGAAGAAACCACTTCTGTAGAACTAGTAGTTTTGCTTGTAGAAGTAGTGGAACTAATTTTTATAAACTCATAATAATAAATAGCTGAACTTGTAAGTATTCATAAAACAAAATAAAATACAGAAATTTTAGAAAGAATATTTTTAAACATAAGAGTAATTTAGAAAATAATCCACCGGCCTATCGGCCACCTCCTTTGGAAAAGGAGGATTTAAATGTTTTATCAGTTTTTATCTCCCTTTTCCAAAGGGAGTACCCGGAGGGGGAGGGATTTTTACTGAGTATTTCTTCCTCAGAAATTTCAAGAATTAGTAGAACCAGATCCTCATCTTCCACCGAAACTAACACCTTTTTCTTGCATAATAGTTCTTAAATCTTTTCCTGAATCTAATTCTTTTTTAAGTTCATCTTTAGTCATTCCTACTCTTGTAGCCATTTTTTCTAATTGTGCATCTGTCATATTTTTTGGATCCATCATAGCTCATCTTTGTCATCCTGGAAAACTTGAATTTGATTGAGCTTTTGCTCAAATAGCATAATAATATCCTGATAATAATAATGCTCCTACAATTATTCAAGCAACAAATGAAATAATTTTATCTTTCATAATAGTCTATTTTTTATTAATTTTTAAAATAAAGTTTAAGATTTGTTTTTATATACTTGTTTTTGGCTTTAACACTTGCATAAAAAACAAATCTTCTACTTTGTAGATTTACTATATGCTTTATTTGTAAGAACAATGTAAGAAAAAACAAAAAAGAAGCAATTAAATTGCCTCTTTTTATGTAGAGAAAAGGCATTGCCTTATCTCTACGAAAATTTTTGATAAAAAAATTATTTATTCATTCACTTAAATCCTCATTTTTGTCCTCACATTCTTCACTTTCATGCTTGTATATTTGCATCCATTGCAGTTTTTTGAGCTTTCATTGCAGCTCTATCTTTGATTATTTCTTGTCTAAGTATTTCCTCATCAGCAGTTAATGCAGTTCCAGCTAATAGTTTATCTATAACTGTTTCTTTAGCCTCTGCTTTAGCTTTTACTTCTGTTATCTTAGCATCGAAAAATGCTTTTTTTTGATCTGATGTCATATTTGCTAGTGCTGTTTTTTCAGCATCAGTAAGTTGAGTCATTGGAGAAAATCAAGCTCCCATCATTCATTCCATTCATTTATCTCATTTCATTTCAAATCCTGTTCCTGACATAGCTTGTCCAGAACCAAATCTTTCATTTTTTTGTCATTTATGTGATTTTACAGCATCAAGTTTAGTTTGTTCATCTGTTGTCAGAGTAACTCATTCTCTAGCTTTTTTAACTATATCCATTATTTCATTTTTAGTAACAGAACCTGTAGAACTATTTGTAGCATAAGTATATGCTCAAGTTGAAGCTAGTACAGCTAAAACCATTCAAGCGATAATTTGTTTTTTCATATAATCTATAAATTAGAAAAATAAGTAAAATAAAAATATTTGTAAAATAGGAGCTCTCTATATTACGAGATATATTGTATTATATTTATTGTTAATTTTTTGTAAGATTTTTATCTTTTAAACTGCTTTTATTTATTTTTGATTTCTTACAGTGATTTCATCTTACAAATGCTATTTTATAAAATTTAGGTTAGAGAAGTGTAAGAAAAAATCATATTTTCTTAAAAAAAAGTATTGCATTTATTTTAAAAAGGCTACAATAAATAATTATCATCAAAGGATTTTTTCTCAAAAACAAAATTTTAAAACATACTCAAATAATATCAATACAAAAATATTTAAATGCCCTTCTGATGGTAATAAAAATATTTTATATCTTAATTTTTTCAAATTATGATAACAAATTACTTTAAAAGAAAAATAGCAATTCTGGCTATTTTAAGTTTATTTCTTAATGTATTATGATCATTAAATATTAATCTTAGTTACCGATTTCCTGCATGACCAACATGACAAATAGATAATATTAGTGATTCATTTTTATCTACATTTTGAAATGTTTCACTATCAAATCTAACAGTTTGATGAGCATATGTAATTATGAATTGAGCTAATATTGTATCTAGCTGAGCACTTATAGCAGATAACAATACTTGAAGTTTAAGTCTAAATCCAAGTTATTTTACAAATTATTGAAATTATACATTAACTTTAAGTTGAACTTATTGAACAACTAATTGAAATTTAAGTACAGTTTCTCTATATGTATGACCTGTAGATTATCAAGATTTATATGTAAACCAAGTTAGTCCTACACTTAATGAAAATTGAATTATTACAAATTTATGAGATGTAACTTATGCAAATGTTAATAGTTTTAGTGGACTATATTTTGAAAAAACATGAATGTGAAAAATTTATTTTTCAAATAGTCTTGATTTAACAAATTCTTGAACAATTGCATTTTTACAAGATTTACCAAATAAACTTGATATTAGTGATTGAAATATTAATTTCAACCCAAGTAATTCAGATTTTGCAAACTATTGAGCACAACTTTATATGTATTTTAATACTTGAAGTACATTTATTGCATGAATAAATAATCCTGATAGTTTTGTTGTAAGATCTAGTACAGGACAAATAATTGATGCTAGCTGAATTTTATCAAATATACATTGAGCATGTTGAGTTTGAGATCCATATTGTACTTTGTTTTTTGATACAGCACATTTTACTAGCTTTGATTTAAAACCAATTTTAACTGATGTTTCAATAATATCAGATAATGCATCTTGAAGTCTAGCTAAAACTTGAGACACTATGACTATTAGTTTTACATGAAGTGAAAATCTTACTTGAGTATCAGTTAGTTTTAATTGAGAAGCCGCTGCAAATATTGAATGAATATGAAATATTTGGACAGCCTCTTCAAATCCTATAGTTTCTTGAAGTTGAATAGTAAGTTTTGTTATAAATTATTCTGATTTAACTTGAAATACTTGATCTACAATAGCAACAACTGATTGAACTAGTATTTTATTGGATACTACTGAACCAATAATAAATTCAAAACAAATTAAAAACATAACTGAAAATTCAGCTGATTTTGAATTTAATTTTAGTGAAAATAACTTTATATGACAAGATTGAAGCATACAAGTATATTCATGAGAAATGCCTCAAGGACCATATAGTATAAGCTTTTCTTGATCTACTTGAAATGTTACATTTGATTGACTAAATAGTAATACAAGTTACTCCTATTATTTGAGTCTTACTGATGATGCTTGAAATAATACTATATCAAATTGAACTTTTTCAACGGCTGCTTGAGTAAGTTGAACTTGAGAAATAGCAGAAACATGATCTGTATCATTTGGCTTCACATGAGCTTTATCAGAAAATGATAATTATGATTTATCTGGAACAAATTTAACAATAAATTCAGATTTAAATGATACTAATGCCTTAACTTGAAACTTAAGTTTATCTTGAATAAATATAATTGTTTCTTCTTGAAGCTGGAATTGAATACTTATTCCTCCAACTTTAATAGATCCAAATTCTTCAGAAGCTGCTACATGAAGTGAAATATGAATTTGAATTAGCGTAATTCAAACAATAAAAGCATGAGCAGAATGATCTTCATTAAGTTCTAGTTGATGATATTTTAATGTATCATTTATAGTTGATTGATATTCTTCTTGAACTATACTAAATTTATATAGATCTGAAAATTGAAATTCGTGGGCTCTAAATACTCCAGATTCTACTTGTACTCTAGATGCTAATTCTATGTGTTCATTTAGAACGGATCATATGTCATATTTTGCTCCTTGATTTGATTCTGTTCCAGATAATTTTAGCTTTACAAATTTAACAAGTAAAGAATTATCTACAATATACGAATCAAATACTATAACAGTTTCATGAATAAATACTTGAACTACAATTAGTATAGTTGGATGAGAATATAAAATATGAAATTGAAGCTATACTTCTAACACTTGAACTGTAAATAATTGAGATACAGTTTCTGTAAGACTAACTTCTTCTTCATCTTCTTCTACCGCTAAAACAACAACATTAACAATTTGATGAGTAAGTGCTTGATTTTCAGTAACTACAAAAGCCTCATCAGGTGGTGGCGGTGGTGGTGGATGAGCATCTATAAAAGATTATTGTCCTGCATGAGATCAATCAGCTAGTTTTTATGATGGAATTTGTTGAAAAGCAAAAGGACAAACTTGAACTTGAGTTATTTTAGATAAGCCTAATTTAAACAAACATTATGTATTTATGGATTTAGAAAACTCTTTTTCAAAATCATATATTGAAGTATTACAAAATAAATGAGCAATTAAAATATATTCAGGTCGATTATTTGTTCCTGATAAAAAAATTACAAGAGCTGAATTTTTAGCACTTGCAATGAAATCATTAGATATAAATTTAACCTCTACTTGAACAAATTCATTCACCGATATTCCAAAAAATTGAGATTGAATGATTCCTTATATAATAAAAGCTAAAGAATTGGGTATAATTAAAGGACAAACTGAAAATTGAAAATTACAATTCAAACCAAATCAGCCAATATCTAGAATCGAAGCCTTAGCAATATTATTCAAACTTACTGAAATAACTAAATCTGATGATAAAGTTACAGAATTTGAAGATAGTGATTTCCAAGATTGGATGATAGGTTATGTAAAAAAAGCGAAAGACCTAAAAATAATTGCTGGTCAAAGTGAAAATTGAAAATTGAAATTTAAACCTAACAGTTCTATAACAAGAGCTGAGGCAGCAAAAATCATAGTAAAATTTATAAATATTGTTAACTAAAAAATAGCTTGGGAAATCCCAAGCTATTTTTTCAACATATAGCCTTCTCCTCTTATATTACAAATCCAAGAATCTAAACAATGTTTTTCTAAAGCCCTTTTTAGTCTTAAAATGCTTACCCTTAAGTTCCTTTCAATAATACAAGATATATCTCCCCATATTTTTTCAATCAAATAATTTTCTTTAAGTAAAGTTTCTCTATTTGATAAAAATAATGATAATAAGTATTTATTTGATTTAGTTAAATTTAATATTTTTCAATTATAATAAAATTCATTTTTTTGCATACAATATTCAAGTCAAAAATATTTTATATTCTCTGTAGCTTTTAAATCAGAATAAAAATAAATAGAAAACCACTTAAAAACCCTAATTTCAAGTTCTCTAAATCTAAATGGTTTAGTAATATAATCATTTGCTCATACAGAAAAAGCTTTTTCTAAATAAGATAAATCATCATATCAACTTACAACAATAACAGGAATAGATTTATTTTTCTCTCTTATGAGTGTTATTAAATCTATTCCTGTTATTGTTTCATCTGGTCATAAAAATATATCAACCAGTATTATATCATAAGAATTAATTACTGATAATTCACGAGCAAATTGCGCGTAATTTGATATTATCTTTATTCTGTTTGTTACTACTTTCTTCTCAAAAATTTTTGCTATATTTCTGGCTAGAAATAAGTCATCTTCTATTATTAAAATATTCACGTACAAAAAATAATAAGCTAAAATATGGGCATATTTTAGCTTATTATAAGTAGTTTAGTCAATAATATTAGGAATTACTATTTTGAAGCTTGCTCAATGCAAATATTCACCATTTCAAGCCTTTATATTTCAGCCATGTAATTCAACTATTTTTTTACATAAATACATTCACATTCAAATTCATACATTAGAAATTTTTCCAGTTACATATTTATCAAAAATATTTTCAGCATCAACTCATTCAAATCATTCCCCATTATCTTCTATTTCAAAAATTAAATTTTTATCAATATTTAAAATTTTTATAAAAATTTGTGGTTTTTCTTTATTTGAAAATTTTATAGCATTCACTATCAAATTATCGATTACTTGTCCAAATTGAATTTTATCGATTGTTATATAATCTATTTCACTATCTATATCTAAAATAAATTCTAATTTATCATTTGTTTTTTTATAATTATTTAACTTTTCTGATAAAAATAAATTTATATCTACTTTTGATTTAAATAATTCAATTTTATTTAAATCAAATTTTTTTATGGAAAACATAGTTTTTGTTAAATCTCAAACATTTAAAAGTTGAGTATTTAATATTTCAAGTTCATCAAGTAAATATTTCTTATCACAATTTTCTGATTTCAAATCATCTATAATACTATCAATTTGAAATATACAAGACCCGAGTGGGCTTTTTATTTCATGAGAAATCATAGAAATAAAATCTGTTTGTTTATTAAGTAAATTATTATATTCTATAGTTTTTTCATCTATTTTCTTATCCAAATTTATATTTATATCCTGCATTTTTTCATATATTTCTATATGTTTTAATTGAAGAACTACGAAATCTACAAAATCTAAAAATAAATCTATTTCTTCAGATGTATAAATATCTTTTAAAAATTTTGTTCATATTTCAAAAACTCATAAAAATTCTCAAGAATTATTTATCAAAGGGAAAATTAAATATGATTTATCTGAAATCTCATTTACTATCTTATCTGAATCAAATTTATGTTTATTTTCTTCTATAAAAACTGTATCATTTATAAATAAATTATATGATTTATTTTTTTCAAAGTATTTTTTTAATGCATCTAAATTATTATTTTGTTCATTATACAAGCTTATATTAACATATTTTGTTTTTATAAGACTTGCAAATTCTTTATTTAAAAAGTTATTTAAAGCAGTAAAAGTCGAAAGAAAATTTATCTTTTTCTTTAATTTTCATATTTTCTTAGTAAGTTCAATATATTCATTATTTCAAAAAATGTATTTTTTGAAAATACTATAAAAAAATATATATAAAATTATTCAAAGTAATAAATCTGAGAATCAAAAATTAGATGATAATCCCCAAAACTTAATAAAATTTCAATCTAATCCTAAAAAATAAGTTCTAAATATATTTATAAGAAATATAGAGAAAAATGATGATAATATAAAATTAATAACTTTTCATATAACAAATTTTATATCTATAAAACTATATCTATGAGAAGCATATAAAACCGATAAGATAAATGGTATAAAGAATAAAACTTGTTCTTTTTGAAAAATCCAAATTCATAAAATAGGTAAAAATGCTAAAAAAAGAATTACATTAAAAAGTAAAAATCAAAATGATATAAATAAATATCTAAACCTTATCCTCTTTATGTTATTAAGAGTTATATATCTTTTATATCAAACAAAAATAAATAAAGGAAAATTAAATAAATATAAAAATGTAAACATATTATAAAATGGTCCAAATCATTCATAGTAAATTGATAAATTTGAATCATATATCATTTCTTTAATTATATATGGTGAAAAAATACCAATAAAAAATAACAAAAATAATATTATAAGATAGTAAAAAGTTATTTTAGATTCTCTAAATGATTTAATTTTTTTTCAAAAATTCATAATAAATAATAATATAAAATATATTGAAATTAATGAAAAAGAATAAAGTAACCTAGATAATATCAATAAAATATCTTTATCATAGGTTGTAGTAAAAGATATTAAATATATTAGTAACCATATAGAATAAGAAAACATTGATAAAAATAAAAGTTTTCAACATAGAAATTTTCAATGAGCCTTGATAAACATTACTCAAATTGATAATAAAGATATAATAACAGCAATGTATAAAAAAATATATAATGACATAATAATAATAATTATTTATTAACTAATAAATATATATTATCATTATAAATAGTAATAATAAAAAGCAATTTTATTATTAGATAATTTGTTTCATTTTCTCTTTATTATTTTTTATAAATTCTTTTGCTGAAATATTTAAACTTTTATCAAATGAAAAAGCCACATTTTTATGAATAAATATATCACTACTAGATTTATTAGATATATTTTCAAGCATAGAATAAATAGGATTATTTGGGATTCATAAATTTTTGGCTCAAGCAATACTATATATTGAATGAGGTAAAGATCCTAAAACAGCTTCATATATTCATAATGTATCTGGCTCAATTTGAGTATTAAGATTATTAAAAAAATTTTGCATAATTTTATATATATTAAAAAAATTAGCATATTTTTCTTCACTTCAAACAGAACTACACATAAATAATTTATCTGGCAGCTTGTATTGTAATGATTCTTCTATAAGATTTTTTATAGTATTAATTCATATTTTATCATAATAATAAGAAAATTCTCTCTCATAAATTGTTTCAAAACTATCTAAATATCAATCTTCAAATCAAACAATATCTCAATATTCATCTCTAAGTAAAGTTAGAAATGATTCACTATTATTATATCTGTCTTTTATATTTGTTATATATTTATCTCTATCAAAAAGACTCTCAGCAGGATTTCAACAATTATTACATTTTATATGCTTTTCTCAATATATTTTTTCGATTTTTTTAACAGTTTGAATTTTTATATCTTTTGATAAATGTCAAAAAATATCATCCTTAGAATAAATTTTATTACAACACTCACATTTTACATATTCTCAAATAATACTTTCTCTTGCCCACATATCCTGTTCTATTTCTACTATTTTTTCTAAATCTGTTTCACTTATATTTCTTGGATTTATTGATTCTATAATTGTAGTAGACTTTCATGGATTATTTTGAATAACTGTCATATAATAAATTAATTAGAAATATAAAATTTTTGTTTCACCAAATTAGACTTTAGATTTTTTTTAATTTCTCTTTTATGTTTCAAAATATTTATAAAAATATCTTTTGAAGTAAAAGAGTCATTTTTAAATAAAAATCAGGCTAATAAAGAGTAACTTTCTAAAAACTGTACAACATATCAATATTTATCTGATTCAATATCATTAAATCCCATTGTTCTAGATATAGGATAGAAATCCCCCTCAAATCTAGTTTCTCATATAACTGGAATGTTTCAATATTCTAAATTTAGAGAAATTAATTTATTAAGCATTTCAAAAGAAATATTTCATTTTCTTAAATTTTTACTTACATAAATCTGATGTAATAAAGCAATTTGTTCATTTCCAGCATCTTTAGTTCAAAATAATTCTTTAGATAAAAGTTTAAGCAAGTCCTCTTTATCATAAGATCCTGGTCTTGTTGCAAATTCATAATTTATAGCTCATGATAAACTAGTTTTTGATAAAACTCCAAATCATTCGACTTTTTCATTATCGTCTATTAGTAAAACCCATGAAACTTCTCATTTTATATATTCCTTCAAAACTTCTAAAAATTCTGTTTTTTCATAGATTAATTCTGTGTCTAATTCACAAATAGAACATTTGAAATCCAGAGATAATTTTTCATCCACTCTATTTCTATAATCATCTATTGTTTCATAAATATCTTCTATAGAATAAATAGCTCTACATTCAGGATTGCTACAAATTTTATATTCATCAAAAGGCCTGGATCCCCAACATTCTATCTCAGCATCAACTAGACTAGATAAATATTTTTCCTCTATTTCAGATGCTTTTTTATAAGTTACTATTTCCATAAATTACTTTTATTAAATAAGATAAAAGCAATCTAAGAAAAAAAAGTTACATTTTAGTAACTTTTTTTGAAATTTTGTGCAAAAAATTAATGTTTTTTTAATATTTGATTAATATAATAAAAAAGTATTTTAATACTTAAACACCTAATTATGCTTATAGCAATACTAGAAGACGAGAAATTACTCGCTGCAAATATAAAGAAAAAATTAGAAAAAAATTGATACTTAGTAAATATTTTCAATGATATTTCAAGTATCAAAAAAAAATCTGATTTAAATTATGATTTATATATAGTTGATATTTCCTTACCTGATTGAGATTGATTAGAATTTATAAATTATTTAAGAGAAGAAAAAAAGATAAGCGCTCCAATAATAATAACTTCAGGTTATAATGATATTGATACAAAAATTTATTGATTACAAGTTTGAGCTGATGATTATTTAGCTAAACCATTTTCTCCAGAAGAATTAGTTGCAAGGATAAAAGCATTATTAAGAAGAGCCTATGAAATTTCAAATAATTATATAATCAAATATAAAGAATTTGTTTATGATAGTCAAAATAAAACAATAAAGAAAGGAAATAAAATTATTGACTTAAATAAAAAAGAACTAGAAATAGTTGACCTTTTATTAATAAATAAATGAAAACTTATTACAAAAAACAAATTAATAAGTTCTATATGGTGAAATTATGAAAACATTTGAGTTAGCGATAACACAATAAATGTAACTATTTATAGAATAAGAGCACAATTATGAGAAACATTTAAGCTAAAAACCATAGTTTGAAAATGATATATACTAGAAAAATAAAAAAGATGCGGAAAATATTTTCCGCATCTTTTTTATTTTTAAAATTTTATTACAAATTCAGTTCCCTCTCACTTTTTACTCTTAACTTCTATTTTCCATTTATACAAAGATATTATCTTTTTTACAAGAGAAAGTCATATTCCAAAACCATTTTCATCTCTTGCAAATTCTTCTCTGAAAAATTTTTCAAATATTCTCTCTCTATTTTCCTCTTCTATTCAAATTCATGAATCTTTTATACTTAAGCTTTTTTCATCTAAAACTATATCTATTTTTCAATTTTCTATATTATATTTTATAGCATTTGAAAGTAAATTTGAAAAAAGTATTCTGAAATGATCACTATTAATATTTAATTTTAAATCATAATTTTTTAAGAAATTTACACTTATATTTTTATCATTTAGTTTAGCTGAATAATTCTTAATTTCTTCTTCTATTAAAGATGAGATTTCAAGTTTTGCTGTTTTTTTAGTATCAAGAGTTGATAAAGTAAGAAGTGATTCTATAAGATTATTCATCTTATCAATTTCAGAAAAATTGTCTATTGCACAATCAGAATAATCTCATTTTAATTTTGCTAATTCAAGTGAACTTTTCATATTCGCAAGTGGAGTTTTTAATTCATGACCAACATTATGAACAAAATCTTCCATTTCTTCAATATTCCCTTCAACTGGTTTAAATAAACGATTAATAAATCTAATCATCAAATAATAAATAAGTCCTGAAAAAATAACTGATAATATAAAAAATTTAAATAAATCGAAAAAGATAGATGATAAATCCATAGTTCATTCTGTATAAATGAAAATATCTATATTATCTTTTATATTTTTTCTAAGTATGAAATAATCCTTATCCCATAAATCATTTTCATAAATTCCATACTCACCTTTTTTATTTACAAGTTCAGTATTGAAATCATCTTCTGAATTATTTGAAAAAATAATAGAACTTGTTTTTGTATTATACAATATAAAATCTGAAGGTTTAAATCTAGGAACTTTACCTTGATTGGCTTGTCATCTATTAAATGGCATATTTCATTTAGCAAAAGTCTCTGTTTCACAATCTCAATCTCCATCAATACAATCAGGACTTAATGTTCCTAATATATTTCTCATCGTAGTTATCATTTTGAAATCATTATCCAATTTTTTTGAAATTTCACTATGATATTCTATATATTTAAAAGTAAAGAAAAAAATCTGAAGCAAAAACAAAATCAAAAAAACTATAACTGAAAACATTACAGCTAAGTGTTTCTTCTTTTTTTCTAAATTTAAAATTGTACTATTTGACATATTTTTTCTAATTTACTAAATAACCAAATCCTTTTTTTGTTTCTATAAAATCATTTCCAATTTTTTTCCTGAGATATGAGATATAAACATCAACTGTTCTTGATAACATATGTTCATCAAAATCTCACCATACTTTTTCAAAAAGTTCTGCTCTATCAATAGGTTTCCCTCTATTTTGCACAAGATATTTAAGTAAATCAAATTCAAGTTTTGATAAATCAAGAACTTCCCCATCTTTTGTAACTTTTCTTTTTTCTATATCTATTTCAACTCAATCAATTTCTATAATATTTTGTTTATCTTGAGCTGTTCTTCTATAAATTGCTTCTAGTCTAAAAACAAGTTCTTCAAGAGAAAACGGTTTTCACATATAATCATCTGCTCAAGCTTTTAGTCATTCTATAACATCATCAGTTGTATTTCTAGAAGTCAGCATAATTACTGGAGCATTTATGTGATGTGTTCTCAAATCACGAAGAATTGATAATCAGTCTTTTCCTGGTAAATTTATATCAAGAACTATAACATCATAATGGTTTTTCAAAGCTAGCGCATAGCCTCTATCACCATATAATTCATGTTCAACAGTGATTCATTTTATTTTCAAATATTCTTTTATATTTTTTGATAAAATATTATTATCTTCAACTAAAAGTATTTTCATATTTTAAGGTATTTTAATAATTTAATAGTCGCATTTTATAAAATCTATGTAAAATTATTGTAAGAAAAAGCTAGATTAGGTTAATCTAGCTTTTTTATATTTTCAATCATTATACAAGCATCTGCAATATAATCAAAATTATTTTCTTTCAAAAATTCTATTACATTTTCGTCACTTGCTCCGGGCTGGCACCATACTTTTTTAAATCATAGATTTAAAGCTTCTTTTAGGACTTCTAAAGTCACTTTTGGAGGAGTTACTAGATTTATTACATCTATCTTATTTTTTATCTCTGACAAGCTTTTATAACACTTTATAGTTTCAATAAAATCTTCTTTCGGATTTACAGGCAAAACCAAATGTCATTTAGCTAGCAAATTATGAAGTATTTTATTTCCATATTTTGATTTATCATTTGATGCTCAAACAAGTGCTATGTTCATATATTATTTTTATTAAATTATTTTTATTTTACCGATATACTACTACAACTCCCGATGCTCAAGCTCATCAAGCTCATCCACCAGCAGTAGCTGATTTTACAGCTCCCCCAGGGCTTCAATTAGAACCAGAATTTATTGTAGATGTACCTCCTATTCATCAGACTCATACGGTTAATGGTAATGAAATAGGATTTCATCAATTTCAAGCAATCGTTACATAATTAGAATCATATGTTGTTCTTCATCATAATCATCGTCATCATAAGGAAGCTCATCAAGCTCATCAAAATCCACCTTGAAAAACAAGAGTACCAAAAGTTGTAACACCTCAATTTCATCCAGCTCATCCAGAATATAAAAGACTTGTTCGTGGAGATCATCAAACTCATCAAGCTCCAATATTAACTGAAATAACTTGTCATGAAGTTACAGTTAATATAGAAGGAATTAAAAGAACAGTTGGAGCTCAACCACCTCACCCATATCAATAATTTGAAGTTCCACCTGGAGTTCCTCCTCCTCATCATCCTCCTCATCCTCCTCAATATACCATTAATCTAGTTACCCCTGCTGGAACAGTAAAAGTTCAATTCGCAGTAAAAGTTTGAGAATTTGTTGGAATTCATCATCAAGCTACTGGGATATCTGTTATACATTGGATTTGCCCACTTCAATCTGAAGTACACATTTTTCCTGATGTATATGTTCAATCTAATTTTGTTTGTATTGCATTAAACCAAGTTTGAGTCATACTTGTTATTCAGGTAAAACTTCATCAGTTTGTAAAAGCTGTTAATCATAGTGTTGTTCATATTGCAAATCACACTATATATCATTTTATTTTTTTTAGTTCCATAATTTTTCTAAAATTAAGAATTATATACTTTGGTATTTTATCTCTTATTTTTATCTAGTCAATATTTTTAAGAAAACAAAAAAAGAGAAAATTAATTTTCTCTTTTTTTGTTTTCTATAATCCAATACTTTCTCTTATAGCATTAACTTCGTATAAAA
>JAVHPF010000040.1:3117-14517 GCA_036170435.1 Patescibacteria group bacterium | reverse complement strand
TAGAAAATATCAATATTAATAAAATTTATTATTTAAATCTTAATATTGATAAATTAATTTTTTTAAATAAAAGTTCTATTATTTTACAAAATAATCAATATAATATTATTTTTGAAAATTTAAGTGAAGAAATAATTAATTTAATTAATAATAGTATTAGTTTTATATTTTATTTTTTCACAGAAAATCAAAAATTTTTATATAAAACAGAATCAAAATTCAATAAAATTATTTTTTAATAAAATTATTTTCTTTATTTATTTTTGATAATAAATCATTAAATCTATTTTCCACATTAGATTTATTATAAAAATGATTTTTGAATTTAATTAAACTAAATCCAAATCCTATCAAGTAAGAAATTAAAACAAAAAATAATTGTATAGAAGATATATAATTATTTAAATTTACTATTATTATATCTATTGAAAAATAGATTATAATAAAATGCAATAATATTAAAAACCATCCTATTAAAACAACATATTCTTGCTTGTTTAATAATAATATATTTTTGAATATATTATAATGAATAGAATGCAAAAAAATCAACGGAATAGTTATTATAAATAAAAATAATATTGTAATCATTAAATTAAAAGATATTAAATAAAATAATGTTTTAATGTTTGAATATTGATAAATAGCAAAACATATATATAAAATTGAAGTTGAAATACACATCATTAATGCATGACTAAATCCCATTTTTATAATTGCATATGGGCTATTATTTTCATATATCCACTTATTCCAATCAAAATCTTGACTATTTTTTTTCATTTATAATTTTTATTTGTTTTTTTAAAGATATATAAAAAGATGAATTAAATAAACCACTTAAAGCAAAACATAAACAAATAAAAATTGATTTAGTTATGTTTGTATCTATATTAAAATATCTTATTAAAAAAGCAAATCCAAATCCAATTATACCAGATACAATAAAAGCATAAAACATAAATAAATTATTAGATAATAAATTTTTATCTAATAATTTAACCAAAAATATACCAATTGAAAAACAAAAAAAATATGAAATAATAGTTAAATTAAAAAATAAAAATGGTAATATTGTTATTAAATTAATTACAAACAATAAAGACAATTTAGTATTTATCATTAAAAAAATAATCGTTAAAAATGTTGAAATAATTCCACCCATTATTGGAACAATATACAACATTTAATTACCAATTAAATTTAATTCAGATTTTTTATTTCCATATATTGCATCTTTAGGTATAAATTTATGATTTATATAATCTACTAATATTAATTTATTATCTTTATCTTTTGATATAAAATTACGAATATGATTAATAAAACTTTTATATCCAGAACATTCATCTATAACATTATTTACATTACAAGCATTTCCAGTAATTGGACAACCAGATTTGCACCAAGAAGCATTCTCACATGTATAACAATCATTTATTCTATGACCAGCTTGTTGAATTCTAATCCATTTTTTTCTTAATGGACTTGCTTCAAAAGAATTATATCCAGTATTAATATTTCCATAACTTTCTTCAAAAGAATCTTTATCAGGGCAATTATTTAAACTACCATCTGGATTAACAACAACGAAATCACTTTGACATGTACCCCCCCACCGATCTCCAGGATTATCATATAAAACACCACCAATACCAGCAGCTAATACTTTCACAAATGGTGTTTCTCCTTTTTTATGAATAGCCTCAATAGAGCAATCAAATAAATCTATTAAAAATTGTGCATGTTCTCTATTTGTTGACATTTCAGGTAGTATTCCACCAATATTTGTATATCTATCAATATTCCAAATCCAAAAATCTTTATCAACAAACCATTGATAAATTTTTGAAGCATTATAACAATCTTTTTTATTTGGAACCATACCTGGCATTACTAAGATATCTTCACTTCTAGCCATATCTACTTTTAACATCCATAATTTTTGATACTCTTCTACAGACCCTTTTATTAATCTAGAACTAAAATCAATACTTGTACCTATTTCTCCACGAAATCTTTCTTTTACTATTTTTGCATGTTCTTTTCTATATGGGATTAAGCTAGTTTGAATAGCTTCTATTAATTCTTCTTTTGGAAAATATTCATTAATTATTTTTCCAGCCATTTCAAAATAACTTATAGGTAGAATTAACGGCTCACCACCATGCCAAATTAAAAAAATTTGGTTATGTTTACCCTTATTTTTCATTTCTTTTAAAAAAGCCATTACTTTATGTATCATTTCTGGACTCATTCTATCTTTGTTTGCCCTAACAGAAGCAGGAAGATAACAATGCTCACAATCTACATTACAAAAATTAGTTGGCTTTAAATATACACTTATCATCTTTTTTTCTTTCTATTAATTTAAGAATTTTAACTTAAAAAATAATTAATGTCTATTTTTTATTTGACAATATTATTATATTGTATTAATTCAATCAAAATGATATTAACACAAAACTTTAATAATGAATATAAATAAACCACATTTAAATATCGATTATTTATTAAATGTTCCATTATCCTTTATATTGCAAGATACTACCATTGAAAAAATTGAAGAAATTGTTGATGAAAATGGTTGGAATTTACTTCATTATGCTGTAGCAAATTGTAATATTAATAAAATAAAAGAATTAATACATTATAATTTCAATCTTTCTTTAAATAGTACAAATAATAAATTAAATATAAATGTATTTTTTGTAAATAATAAAAAAAAACCAAATTCTATATTATTTCCTAAAAAAATTAATTTTTTATTTAAAGGATTTTCTCCGCTTCACTTAGCCTTATTTTTATACAATTATTATAGTACTTTTTCTGAAGATTTTTTTTATCAATCTATAAGTATTAAATATTTATCTATTTTAGATATCTTAATAAATGAAAACACTAGTTTTAAATTAGTTTTTGATCAAGATAAAAATAGTTTGTTTGATATTTGTTTTATAATGGAAAATATTTTTTTAATTAACTTAATATATAATAAAGACAAAAATTTTTCAACATTAAATAATATTCTTCCAACAACAGCATTAAAAATACTTCAAGTTATGAAAATAAAGCAAGAATTCAACGATAAAAATAATGAAAAGATATATGAAGAAATATTGTTATCACTAAATAAAAAACAATTAAAAAGAGAATTAACTACAAATTTATCAATCAACAATACTTTGCATAAAATTAATAAAATTTAATTAATTTTTATGTTATAATTTACGAATGAAATTAATAGACATTGGTGCTAATTTATCGAATATTCAGTTCAAAGATGATATTTCTATTGTCTTAGATAAAGCTCGCCTAAATTTTGTTGATAAAATCATACTAACAACAACAGATACTGAATCATTTTTAATTAATATTAAAAATTGCAATATATATTCAAACTATTTACATACTACTTGGGGATTACATCCACATAAAGCAAAATATTTACAAAATTTTATTAATGATACAATGGTTACTTTTATCAGTAATCCAAATAAAATTGTTGCTATTGGTGAATTTGGACTGGATTATTTTAGAATGTTTAGTTCAGCTATTGAACAAATTAATTCAATGAATTATTTTTTAGATTTTAGTAAAAATTATAATTTTCCATTGTTTATGCATGAAAGAAATGCACATAATTTATTTTGTTCTTTATATAAAGAACATAATATCAATAATAAATCAGTAATTCATTGTTTTACTGGAAATCATGAAGAATTAAAAAACTATTTAGATTTAGGCTTATATATAGGAATTACAGGTTGGATTTGTGATAATAGACGCAATTCAGATTTAATTTCCTGCTTAAATTATATTCCTAATGATAGACTAATGATTGAAACAGATAGTCCATTTTTAAAGCCAAGACACATTAAATGTAAAACTATTCGTAATGAACCAGCATTTCTTTTTTTTATATTAGAAGAATTATCTAAATTAAAAAAAATACCTATTGAAAAACTAAGTAATATTATTTATAATAATACTTGTAAATTTTTTAAAATATAAAATGAAAAAAGAAAATGTTTTTTTGGTTGGTGGGGCAGTTCGTGATACTTTATTAGGAATTAATCCCAAAGATAAAGATTATGTTGTTATTGGCTATAACGAAAAAGAAATGCTTAATTTTGGATTTGAACCAGTTGCAAAAGATTTCCCTATTTTTTTACACCCAGAAACTGGAGATGAATATGCTTTAGCAAGAAAAGAATGTAAATCTGGTAGCGGCTATAATGGATTTATTGTAGAAACTAAGGATATTACTCTTGAAGAAGACTTATTTCGTAGAGACTTAACAATTAATGCTATGGCAATGGATTATACTGGAAAAATTATTGATCCTTATGGTGGACAAAATGATTTAAAAAATAAAACTTTAAAGCATGTTAGTGTACATTTTGCTGAAGATCCAGTTCGTATATTGAGAATTGCAAGATTTAGTGCAAGATATAATTTTTTAATTTCTGATCAAACTGTTGATATGATGCAAAAAATGGTTAAAAATGGAGAATTTAATAGTTTAACATCAGAACGTGTTTGGAAAGAATTTGATAAAGTTTTATCTGAAAAATATTTAATTAATTTTTTTATCAATCTTGAAAAAATTAATGCATTAAATAAGATTCCAGGTTTTTCCTCACTTAAAGAATTAGAATTCTTTGATTTTATTGAAAATAATGCAAATAATAAATATATTGCAAATTTATTTCATACTTTCTCTCAAATGGAAAAAATAGACCTTTTAAAATGGAAAATTCCAAGTGAAGAAAAAAACAAAATCAATCAATTTAAATTTTGGAAAGAAAATTCTAATTTTTATTCTAACATGAATATTAAAGAAAAATTAAATTTTATACAATCAAATCGTTCATTACAAAACCAAATTAGATCTAAAGAATTAATTGAAAATATTAATCTTTATAAAAATTGGAAAAATAATTTAAATTTAGATTTAAAAACAGAACTAAATTCTTTTGAATGTGATATAATTAATCTTAAATCTTTGGACTATCATTGTATTGTTGAAAAAGCTAAAGAAATTCAAGAAAAACCTACTACTTTAATAAAAGAATATCAAATTAAAGCCTTAACTTCTACTAAAAAAATGAAACCATAATTTATGAAATACTTATTTATTGACTTTGATGGTGTTTTGCATGGTGAAGAATATAATACTGATTATTTTCATCATTCAAAAGAATTTTGTGAAAGACTTTATCCTTATAAACATAAATTTAAGATTGTTGTTTCTAGTTCTTGGAGAGCAACTTATGAATTTGACATTTTAGTAGAAGCTTTTGAAAAATCACTACAAGATAATGTTATAGGTCATACTCCAATTTCTAATAATGGATTTTTAAATGGTGGAAGATACTTAGAAATAAAACAATATTGCAAAAAAAATTTTATTGAAGATTCAAAATGGATTGCTGTTGACGACATGGAACGATTATTTCCTAATAATTGTAAAAATCTAATACTTACGAATTCAGCCATTGGTTTAACACCTGACAATTTAAATCTTATTGAAAAATTTATTAAAGAATAATTTATTTTTAAACTCCATATAATAAATTTATATTATTCAACAATTCTTTATCATAGCTTTTAAAATAACTTTTTGCTGAATCTACATATTTATGGTCAAGTCCCCAAATTGCTTCAGCAATAGGTCCTGCTATAGCACAATATGTATCGGTATCTCCACCAGCACTAACAACTAAACGAAATACATCTTCGTAACAATTAGCTTCTATTATTGCTTCACATGCTACTAATAAACTAATTTCACAAGTTAAATCAAATTCAAGATTTAATTTATAATATTCAATTTCTTTAAGATTATTATAATTATATTCTTTAAGTATTTTTAATATTAAATCTTTTTTTTCTAAATTATTATTCGAATTATTTAATAAAAAATATAATATTTCAATATAACAAGATACTGCACGAAATGATTCTATATGATTATGAGTTATTGCAGTTATATCTAATGCTATATTTTTTATTTCTTTTATATCTATTTTATTTTTATAACCAAAATATGCTACAGGACTAATTCTCATTAAAGCACCATTCCCATAGCTATTATATGGTTTATTCACACCATTAGTTAACCATTGATAAAAAAGAGAACCAAAACCTCTATTCAAATATGGGCAACAAAAAACTCTCATTTTATTACTTACCCAATTTTTATTTAAAGACAAACTATCTGATTCTTTTTCTGGCATTTCAGACAAACTATTTAATATATTAGCAACAGCTAATGTACAAATAGTATCGTCTGTAAATCTAGCATCCTTACGAAATAACTCAAAAAATTGACTACGATGATTTTCTATTTCGAAAGTACTACCAATAATATCACCAATAATTGCACTCCACATAAATAATCCTTTTAAAAAATTAAATTTCAAATATTTGAAAGTTCAAGACATGAAAAAAGACACGGGAATGGATTTTGTCGGCAAATATTCATTTTTTATGACCTTTTCTATTCTATTTTTCTAAACCCGTTGACTTGCAATGAGTCGCAGATGAAGTGAATAACTCAATTTCTGAACAGTCTGCATAAACCTGATATGCCCGGTATCATGCTTTATATTATACTGCACTAGCCATTTTAAATATTGGTAAGTACATTGCCACAACTAGACCACCAACAACGACCCCTAAAAACGATATAATTAAAGGCTCCATTAAACTAGAAAGTGATTCTACAGCTACATCTACTTCTTCTTCATAAAATTCAGCAACTTTATTTAACATTGAATCTAAAGAACCAGACTCTTCACCTATTTGTGTCATTTGTATCATCATATTTGGGAATACATTTTCTTGTTGCATACATATTGTTAAAGAATTTCCCGTAGCAACTTCTCTTTGAATATTTTTTGTTGCATTAGAAAAAACATAATTACCAGCAGCACCAGCTACAGATTCTAAAGCTTCTACTAAAGGAACACCTGCTGCAAACATTGTTGCTAATGTTCTACACCATCTAGCAATAATTGCTTTTTTAATAATTTTACCAAAAATTGGTAATTTCAATATTATCTTATCCATTTTATTTCTGGCAGTTTCACTTGTTTTTAAAAGTCTTTTCATAAAAAACATAAATCCAAATATTACTCCAACCATTATGTACCAATATGAAACAAAAAAAGCAGATAAATCCATAACAAATTGTGTAGGAGCAGGTAATTCTGCACCAAAAGAAGTAAATACATCTTTAAACGATGGAACTACAAAAATTATTAAGATTGCCGTAACAATTCCAGCTATACTCATAACAGCAATAGGATAAGTTAATGCCGATTTAATTTTCTTTTTAATTCCTAACATTTTTTCTTGGTATTCTGCTAACTTTTCTAAAATCACATCCAATATACCTGCTTTTTCACCAGCAGCAATTAAACTACAAAATAAATCATCAAAATATTTAGGATGATTTCCAAAAGATTCAGCCAAACTACCACCACCCTCAACATTTCCTTTAATATCATATAATAATTTTGATACTGCTGGATTTTCATGACCATTAGCAACAATATCAAAAGATTGAAGTAATGGTACTCCAGACTTTAACATTGTTGATAATTGTCTAGTAAAAACTGCTAATTCTTGTTCTTTTATTGTATTTGATCCAAAACTTGAAGCTTTTTTGATTTTTTTTACAGTAATTCCTTTTCCTCTTAAAAAAACTTTTACATTCGCTTCAGATATTGACTCTAATTCTCCAAACACTTCTTTCCCATTTGTATTTAATCCAATCCAAGTATACTTATTTGATTTCACTTCTTTTTTTGTAATTGTTGGCTTATTTGACATAATTATTTCCTTTATTTTAACCATAAATAAAAATCAAAATAAATCAAGTTTATATTGTTTTATTAAATTTTGATTAACTTGTTACTTAACCTCTATGCGCATTAACAAATCTTGTCTCGTCTTAAATTAAATTTGAGAATCGACAATTAAACATCGGACATTTCTCATAATTCTAACAGCCGATTACACACAGCCTTAAATTCTAATAATTGTTTCTGATATTATCTTAGCTGTTTTTGAATTAGAAGCACATGATTCTTGACATGTTTTTACTATTATTTTATAATTAACTTCTAAAACAGAACCCATATTCGTTATGCAATTATTGCTAGATGGAGCAGTATTTGCTATGGAGCACAGTCTAATAATAAAAAGTTCACTTACATTATTATAAGAATCTAAACTTCCATTATTATATTTATAACTATTAACCCAAGAATCAGCAACATTGTAATTTACTGTTCCTGTAGGCTGTGAAGAAAAATAACCTACATTAGTCTTATCATTATCTAATGATGTACTATTATCTTCCAACCACTTTAAAGCGTAAGCTGTCACATATTCATTACTTCCAGATAACTTATTTTGAACAGCTATATTCCCAGTTACTTTCATCCCTAGCTCACTAGATCTAATTAATATCATTAAAGATGAAAACATACAAATTAATACTAGTAATGTAATTATTAAAGCGACCCCATTTTCATTTTTTTTATAATTTTTCATTTTTCACCTAATTAGTCCAAATTAAACTTTTAATAGGTACTGTGGTTTCTAATAGTCTATACCTATAACATTTCCAATCAGGTAAATCTGATATGTCCATATTTCCACCGCCAGTAGTTCCATTATCCCAAAAGAAATCTTTATTCGTTGTAATAACACAACTGTTAGTAGAACTATCTGGTTTTTCCTTCAATGGAGAACGAGCTAAAATAGCCAACTTAACACCACGTATTTTTTGATAATCTGATGAAACTAAACTATTTTTCCATTCTGTTTCACTTATTGAGCCATTTAAATCTAAATCAACACCTGCCATTGCTTTCATTAATACAATATTATCTCCTATAACTTTTGTATTACCATTATCCGAAATATAATCTGTTTGAGTTAATTGATTATTAGTTATTTGAAAATACATTTTTTTGGGGATAATATTAGTATTTAATTTTATTAAATAACTACTATCTTTTAATAATGGGACACCTAAACCACCAGGTTTGTTATAAATTGACCCTCCGCTATTATGAATAACAACCTCACCACCACCAGTTATATTTGTTATTTGTGCTAATGCACATGTTCCCATATTACTTGAATCATAACTTAAAACAATATCATTCGTCGCTAAAGAAGAACTATCATATACTTTATAATTAGCATTTCCACCATCATTATCCTCTTTTAATTTTACTTTATTTATACTACCTATAGCACTATAAGATGTTCCATAACTAATTATTAACTGGTCTGAAGTTTTATCATTAGCTCCAGGTATTATATTTAAGGGGATATAAAAATCACTAAAACTATAATCAGAAGGTGTCTTTGTGCTATCATAAGCTAAAACATTTAAACAACCACTTTCTATAACTTGCTTATTAAAGCCAAAACCAGCCATTTTTATATTTTTTTGAAGAGGATAAAAAGCTAATGCGGTTCCAGATATTGTTTGAGATAATTGTGTAGTTGTTCTTTTTTGACTTTCAAAGTTAGTGTAAACAAACATTACAGATAAAACAGCAATTGCTGACATAAATAATCCGATCATTAACTCTAATATGAATCCACCTCTTTGTTTATTTTTATTTATTTTTTTCATTAATATTCCTAAAAAATAACAGTGCTTGTAACATAAGAAGACACTACATTATCAAATGGATTCATCCAAAAAATAGTAATATTTATTTTTGTTCCACCAGGAATTATGTCAGCACTTATAATCGGTAAATTCATATTTGCCTTTGGCAAACTAGTGGTTACTAATTTTTCCCAATTATTATATCCTACATATGTTTTATCTGTATTAATATATTTAATTATGTTAGCCTTATCTATATTTATTTGACCAGTTATGCTTTCTGCTAAAGAATTTGCAATAGTTCTATTATAAGTATCGGCAGTTAATTGTAATACTGAATTTTGAAAACCTATTATACTTACAATACTTATAGAAAATACAATTATTGCAACTAATGATTCAATTAATAAAAAACCATTTTTTTTATTCATAATGTTCCTTATTGTGCCCTGCAATAACGAAAATCTGTAATTGTGGTAATAGAACTATCACAAACAATAGAACTCCCACCAGTTCCTATAATTACACTTAATGGAGTAGCTACTTCATTATATACGGAACTATTAGCAGATATTTTTCTTATATGACTAGTTCCATCTGGATTTTCTGTTAACAGACCAAAACCATTGAATGTTAATTTTGTTGAATCAGTAGGTAAAATAGTTAGACTAATATTTGAAGAAGATTCTGAACTTGGTTTATAATTTAAGACTGAATTAGTATTTATATCTGTAATATTCCAAGAAGTGTCTGCATTTAAATTAAAAGAAACAACAGAATTTAATTTTATTGCTTCAGATCTAGCTTGTAATATGGCCATATTTATACTTTCAGCAGTATTTCTTATTCTTACTTTTGCCATCCATTCACCATAAGAAGGTACAGATAATAAAAATATAGAAACAGTAATAGCCATAGATATTACTAATTCTATTAAACTAAATCCATTTATTTTTTTTTTTTATTATATTTCATTAACATGTTCCAGCCTTATTTAAAACCCAACAAGTATTATTTGTAGACCAACCAGTTGGAACTGCTGTTGTTGATCTATTATTACCATCGTCTACAACAAAAGTAAATCCATTTGTTCCTGTTGCAGTTAAAGTAAAGGTATTTACATCCAAATTAGAGCAAGATATATTAAAATATTTTAATCCACTTGGTATTGGAGCTAATGTTCCATTTGTACATGCCCCAACATATGTTCTATTTTCTTGGTAAAACTGTTCCATCTTTACTTTTAAAACAGACAAGTTACCAATAGCTTCAGTAATTTGAGATCTTAATAAATAATCTTTATAGTTTGGAATAGCTACTGATGCTACTATTCCAACTATTGCTACAGTTATCATTAACTCAATTAATGTAAAACCTTTATTTTTTTTCATTAAATTTTATTTTATTTTTGTAAATAATCTCTTCTACTTATTTTTTTAACTTTTTTAACATTTACAACTGGAGTACATTCAGTTGGAGAAGTATATTTAATTATACTTGTTTTAGCTTTTTCTATTTCTTTTTGATCATTTTCTATTTCTTTTTGATCATTTTCTATTTCTTTTTGATCATCCTTTAAATGATTTTCATCAGTATTGATCTCTCTATCAACATTTTCTTCTGATTCATTCTTAGAATGTCTTTCTTCTTTATTAGACATATGAACTTCTTTATTATGTTCATGTTCTGATTTTTTACTTTCATGTTCTGATTTTTTACTTTCATGTTCTGATTTTTTACTTTCATGTTCTGAT
>JAVHPF010000040.1:0-3017 GCA_036170435.1 Patescibacteria group bacterium | reverse complement strand
TTTTTACTTTCATATTCTGATTTTTTGCTTTCAGCTTTTTCTTTTTCTACACTATTTCTTTCAATTTCTGTTGCTGTTAAACAATTCGGCAAAGTTGTTTCTTTTGAACTTGAAGATTCATTTTCATGACTTGTTTCTTTTGAACTTGAAGATTCATTTTTATGAATTGTTTCTTCTGAACTTGAAGATTCATTTTCATGACTTTTTTCTTCTGAACTTGCACTTGCACCAATAGAGAACAAACTTAATATTGCCATTGCTAAAATATTATATTTAAAATTTTTCATATTATTTTCCTTATTTAATTTATTTTAATAATCAATATATAGCATTTCTATTTTAAAAGTCAATCTATTCCAAAAAAAGACTTATATTTTCTAATTGTATTTCTTCTTTTTTAATATTATTTATTTTATAAATAATATTAAATTCTGTTATATTTCTATTTATTTCATAAAATTCACTTTTTAAATAAACTATTAAATCTTCTTCACTTGCTAATGATAATTGATTTTCTATTTCAATTAAAAAACAATTATTATTTTCAATGAATTCAATTTCTTTTTTTGTTAACACTTCTTTTTTTAGAGTTAAAACTATTTTTTTATTTTTTTCATTATTTTCATTATTTTCTATTAAAAAATTTTTATTTTTTATTCTCCAATAACAAATTACAATTATATTTTTAAAAAAATTATTTATATTTATATTTATCATTTAAAATTTGATTTTTATTATAAATATAATTAATATTTATATTTATAATGTCAAAAAAATATATAATATGTTACCTTCTTCTTCTTTAGATAAATTACAACAGCTTAGTTTTTTACTTGGTAAAACTCTTACATTTATTGATTTAGAAACAACAGGCATGATACATGAATCAAATTTCGCCATTATTGAAATTGGATTAGTTCATATTTCTCCAGATAAGATAATAGAAAAAAGCTCATTTATTAATCCACAAATAAAAATACCTCAATATATTAGTGAATTAACTCATATTTATGATTATATGGTTAATGATAAAAAAACATTTTCTCATTTTGCCTCTTATATTGGTAATATAGCTCAAAAAAACATTCTTTGTGGATATAACTCAAAGACTTTTGATTCAAAAGGAATGGAGAAAATGTTACAAAAAAATTTTATATATAATAAATTTAATAATCAACTTGATTTTAGACACATTTTTTTACGATGTAGAAAAAATTTTGATGGAATTGGTGGACAGTCTGGTAGCTTAGTTCAAGCTTGTCAATATCATAATATTTATTTACCAGGTAATGCTCATAGAGCCGATTATGATATTGCCATTACTACATTATTGGCAGAAAAACTATTGGAAAAATATGGATTTGGTATTATTCATAAAGATATAGAAAAATTTTTAGACTCTAATTTAAAAAGACAATATTATCATTATATTGTTTCTGAAAAAATTAAAACTATTATTTAGTTATTATATTATTCTTTTATATTAATTTAGTTTGATTTAATTTTTTTTATATTTTTTAACATGTAATTATCATCAAAACATATTATTAAAAACAAATTATTTTTATTAAGAATTACCCATTAATTTTAAAAAACTAAAATGAGATTTTAGTGCATAGAAAAAAGATGGATTAACATTATATGGTTTATTAAATTCTTTGCACGTATTTTGAATTATTGTACTTATTTTAGGATAATGAATATGACTAATTTTGTGGAATAGGTGATGTTCTACTTGAAAATTTAATCCACCACAATAAAAAGTTAATAACCAATTTTTAGGTGCAAAATTAGAAGTTGTATGAAGTTGGTGTTCAACCCAACTATAAGGTAGTTCTCCATACTCATTTGGTATTGGAAAATCAGTTTCCATAGTGGTGTGAGCCAATTGGAATACAACAGATATTGTTAATCCGAAAATAAAGTGAGCAAATAAGAAATAAGCAAAAACAACTAATGGATTATGAAAGAACATTGGAATTATAATGGAATAAATTATATAAATTACTTTACTTATAAAGAAAGTTTCAATTTCACCTTTTTTATAAGGTCTTAATGGTGTGTCTCCTATTTTATTAATAAAGACTTTTTTAAAATCACTATAAAAAAGAATATAAAGTGAAAGAAATCCATAAAGGAATGGTGCATAAAAATGTTGATATCTGTGCCAGGGTTTTTTTTCTTGAGTAGGTGCAAGCCTCATTAGATTTCCAATGTCTAAATCATCATCTTTACCAACAATATTAGTATATGTGTGGTGCATGCGATTATGTTTTTGTTTCCATAGCATGCTACTAGCACCCATAAATTCAAGACTGAAAGCACCTATATCATTTAACCACTTTTTAGTGGAAAAAGACCCATGCCCAGCATCATGCATGACATTAAATGCAAGAAGTATTTGTGCCTGTATAAATATAAAGGTCAAAGCAATAGCAAATAAAATATTTTCTGTTTTAAATATTAAGAAATAATATGAAATTATAGCAATAAGAAAAAATGAAAGTCCTTTAAATTGCATAATTTTAGACCCCGTTTCTTTAATTTTATTTTCTTTTAAATAATTATTAACTCGTTCTCTTAAGATATTGTCAAATTCTACTCTTTTAGAAAAATTAATTTTATTCATTCTGTCCCCTTTTCATTTTTTTAAAAAAAATTTGTTTTAATATTTAAAATCAATAATTTAAAATATATATTTATATAGTTAATTTTTTTATTTAATGTATTAATCACAATTTACAAGTACTAAAAGAAAGGCATTGACCTTTATATCGTTGAAGTCTAATTAAAACATATATAATAAGTTAGAGTATCTTAGCTTGTTTTCCACAACACAAGTCATCTTCTCCAAGTATTTATAATTAAGCAAAAACTTAATCTTAAATTCAAATCTTTGTAAGCCAACAGCCTATGTGAAAAAAATAAAAATTTATTATTTTTTATCTAACAAGGTGAAGTCTTGAACAACCCCTAGCTAAAGCAAGGGGATTCTTGTTTCATTGGAACTAGCCTCA
>JAVHPF010000039.1:0-14538 GCA_036170435.1 Patescibacteria group bacterium | reverse complement strand
AATGAAAAAATGAAGCAATAGAGATATCAAAAAAAATAAAATCATATATTTGAAATTCAATGGAATATGAACTTTATTATGCAGATGACACATTAAGAGTAATAGAAACTTCAGATTTTTTAAAGAAAGAAATAGATTTTAAAAATTCTTATAATAAAATTCATTGACTTCAAACTAGAGAAAAAACTCAAAATAATATAGCAACTAGTTTGTCAGAAATTTCACCAAAAACAATAAGTTTCTTAAATAATTTATTATCTTCGGGGAAAGATAGTATTTCTATTGTACATAGAACAAATGTTGGAACTATTTTTGATTATTTAAACAATGACGAATGAGATAGAATTTTGCCTTATTCTAAAATGAAAGAATGAGATATTTTTGTTATAGATTTGAATGATTTTTGAGAAGTTATTTTATATGAAACTAATGAAATACTACAGTTAAATCCTAATAATCTAGATGAAATACTAGAAAATTTATCTAAAGATGAAAAGATATCTCATATAATAAAAAGTTTTAATGAGCAAAAACTAGATTCTAAATATCTTCAAAATTCTATAAACTACTACTTCAAGAAATATAATTTATATGAAAAATATTTATTTTTTAAATCACCTTATTTAAGTGATTTTTGTTTAAAACATTTTTTAGATAATCCGGAAAAATTAGATTTAAATTTCTTAAAAAATATTTTAGATACTAGAAAAATAGAAGATTTTAACTGAATTTTAAATATAATTTTATCTAATCCAATCCTACAAGAAAAATTTTATAAATTACTTATTGAAATAAGCTTTGATAATTTAGATGTTTATAAATTATTTAATAAATCTATAGATACTCCAGAAAAAAGTATTATTTTTGAATCTAATAAATTAAAAATATTTTTTTATATTTATACTCATTTATATAATGATATTTTAGATATCAATACTGAATATAACAAATTTTTATCTTTTGATTTGAACGAATTTTTTAAAAAATATTCTAAGACTTTTAAACATATTGAAAATACAAATAAGGATACGATAAAATCTTCTTTTGAAACACTTTGATATTATAAAAAATTTTCAATGTGAGAATGACTTATTGAGATGGAATTTACAAAAATATTAAACAATCTAAATAAATATATTGTTTTAAATTATTCTAATAGAGAATTGGAAAAAATTGAGAAACAGGAATTTTTAGGATTTTATCATAATTTAGATACTGAATTTAAGCAAAATTTAGATATTTTACTAGATTACACTATTTATTTTAAAATAGATAACACTAAAATATTATATAATATTAAAAGTTTGATGAATATTTATCTTTCATCAGATATATTTGATTCTAAACTTATAGGAAACTTAGAAAATATTTGAATAAATTTTGCTTATATTGAAAATGCTAAAAGTTTAGATTCTAGATTAGACAATGTATGGAAAAACTATTTAGAAAAGAAAAAACAAAATTTTGAAGAGAATTTCTTTGATATTAATAAAGAAGAATTATTAAAGATTAGTTTAGAAGAATGAATTCTAAATGATTTTTTCCCACTTATTGAGAGAAATATTGAAAATAGATTATTTAATTTATCAGCATAAAATATGGAAAATATACTTAAAAATATTTATAAAAAAAGTGATTTTGTATTAAGTGCTAATTTTTCTATACCGTGGCTTCCAAGTGGTATATGAGATAATACAAATTTATTAAAATTAAAATCAAAAATAAAGGATAAATTATATCTTTGAATTTCAAGTATAAAAAGTAATGAAATAGTTTTTTCAAAAGTTTTTTTTGTTGATAAAAGAAATAATTCTATAGATGAAATAGAATTTTCTCAAGTAAATGAAGAAAGTGAAACTCTTAAAAAAGAAATAGCTATTTTAGCTAGAAATTTATGAATAAAATGATGAATAGAATTTACTATATATTCTGAAATTCCTAGATGACATTGACTTGGTTTTTCTGGAGTTTTAGCTTCGCTTATATCTAGCTCAATATATATATTAGCCTGAGAAATACAAATTTCAGACTTAGAATCTTCTGATTTGATTTCAAAAGATATTTTTACAGAAATTTATAATTTTGCTTACAAACTTGAAAATATATCAAAATATAATAATACAAATTGAGAAAATAGTTTTATAAGTTTTCTTAGTAGTAAAAATCCTATACTTTTTGCTCGTGAAAAGGAAAAATATACTTATCTAGATTTAATGAATCAAAAAGAAACAATTCTTCCTTTTGATTATTTTATAATTTTTTCAGGACTTAAAACAAATACGAAAAAAATAGAAGAGTATTTAGAAAGAGATAAACAAAAATTTGATAAGCTCTCAGAATTTTTAGAAAAAAATATAATATCTAAAATGAATTTAGAAAATAGTTTTTTGGATAAATATACTAAAAAATGACAAAATTATGATAGTTTTTTCGAAGCTTTTTCTCGATTAAATATAAAATTATTAAAATCTTTTTATGAAATTTGAACTGAAGCTTATAGTGATAACTTAATAGAAGATTTTATAAATACTATAAGTGAACATACTGAACTTATATCCATGATAGAATGAAAATCAGAATTTCTTAAATATTTTCATAAAGAATTTAATAAATTAGCTTCACTAAAAGAAGTTTCAGGAATTATGCCAATATATAGTTCAAAAATGTGAGGATGATTTCTTGTTGTAACAAAAGAAAATTTTAGTAGAGAAACTATTACAAAAACTATAGAAAAACTATCAGATTTTTATCCAAAAGCCTATATAGAATTTGCTTCTTTTGATAACAATCAAGATATTTCATGAATTAAAATAGAATATTTTTTAGAAAAATGAATTATTCCAAATGAATTTAAAAAATATCTACTTTTAGATAATTTAGAAAAAAATATACTTGCCACAAATATAGATGAAGCTTTAACTTATGATTTTGATATATTACTAGATAAAGTAAAAAATAAAGTTTATATAAAATGAGAAAAACTTAACTCAAAAGATCTACATTCTCAATCAACACTTATAGAAATTTTTTCTAAACTTCTAGAAAATAAGTGAAAATGGCTTTCAAATAAACTATTTCCAGTATCTACATATACAAATTCAAAATCAGAAATGTGATGAAAAATAGTCTATCCAATGAGAAATCTACTTCTAGAAAAACTTGGAAAAGAAATAAAATTTGAACTTAGATGAGAATCAAGTAATTTCGAGATTTTTCTTGATACTGATGATATAAAAATAGGAATTATAAGAGAACAAGATTAGTTCTCTTATTTTTTTCAGTTGTTGTCTTAAATTAAATATTTATAAATAGCCTTGTCTTAAGTGACAAAAGTTCTTTAAAATAAACTAAAAAAGGAGGTGCTGTTATGAGTTTTTGCGAATGGTTTTTTGGTCCACCTTGTTCTTGTAGTTATAGTGAGAATAAGTCTGCTGTAGATGCTTGCAAAAAACATAATTTAAGTCAAGGAACCTTTATTACTGTAATGGGAACAGATTCATGGGAAAAAGTTTGGATTCCTAAGGGATACTATTATGATGATGAATATGGTGTTTCTAAAATAGAGACAGATGATTGGTAAATAAATTAAGGAGACAATATGTGTAATAAATGCGAGACTCCTCAGGAAAAAGACAAGCGGGAATGGCGAGAACATTTAGATCGTTTGGAGAAATTCAGCGAACGTGATGAAGAATGTAGACGTCAACGGGAAAGAGAGGACTTCATTAATAAACATGGAGAAAATAATATTGGTGAATATGAATTATATGAAGGAGATGACTAATGTATTACCATGAACGACTTCCAAATGGAGCTGAACTTCAAGGTAAAAAACAAGGAGTTTTTTGCTTATTCTATAGCAGAGACTCAATGCCATATCGAAATTATAGTGAAGTGAATGATCCAAATCAGATCATCCCTGAAGTACTTATTTTGATGAATTGGAGATCGGGTTTAAGTTTCGTTGGAGGAACTGTTGATGATGAAATTGAAAAATATGGATTCAAAGAAGGTCTTCTATCTGCATTGAAGCGAGAAGTTGTTGAAGAAATTGGCTATGATTTGGATTTATCTAAATTATCCGATATTATTTGTACTCATAATCTTGATGATTTTGTAGTCCATCTTTTCGCTTATGAACTTAGTCAGTCAGAACTTGAATCTATTCAAGATAATTTTAGACTAGGTTCTCATTCTCGAGCTGAAGTTGCCGGATTGAATTTATTGCAATGTGCGAATTTCGGGAAAAATGGCTTGCCAGTTTTCTTGAAACACAATTTACAATTTGCAGTAAGGGAAGAGCTTATGATTACTCTGAAAGAACTTGAAATAGTTTCTGAAGAAGAGTTACAAAAAGCTTGTGAAATAGCGGGCTATAATTTACAAGATTTACTTGGGGAATCAAGTATTTCTGTAGATTCTAATTTCGAAGAACATTTCTAAAAAAACAAAAACAAAAACAAAAAAAGGTTGAAAACAATGAAAACGCAAATTAAAATCGCAGGTATTACATTTACAGTTGATGTCACAGACATTGAAACACTACGTATCGCTCAAAAATTCGGTGGAATGACAGCAAGTTATGGGAAACTTCTTGAAATTAATGGTTCTAAAAAACTATTTGAAAACGCTTTGCAAATTGCTGTAAAAAGCGGAACAGAACTTGCTCTTGAACTTGGTATCGGTAAACCAAATCGTCGTTGTGGTCGTTTGACTTTGGCTCATTTGATGGAGTCAGCGATTAATGTACTTTACTTCGCTGCTGATGCAAATGTTTTCTATGAAAAACAAGGTCTTTTTCTTGAAATGGTTTGTACTGCGTTAGTACATGATTCGGTTGAAGATAGTGTTAGTCGTGATAAATCTAAGTTTTCTTATGATTTTGCACAACTTGAAGCGGATTTATTGAATGGTTTGGAAAATTCTTGTGACATTATCGGTGTTACAGAATCTGACTTGGTCCAAAAAATCCTTGAAAATGTAAAAAGTCTTACTATTCCACTTGAAAAACAAACGGATAAGACATTTACAATTGAGCAGCTTTTTGCTCAACTGGGAGAATCTGAAAATTTCAACTCAAATGCTTTTTATGTTCGTCTTTGTGAGACGATTAGTGCATTAGGAAATTTGGAACTTCTAGGTTTTTCGAACGGTGGAGTTCTAAATATCGCGGATAAAGAAAATTTCTATATTCCTAAAATTGTTGAAATGGCGGATTTCTTAAATGAAATTTTAGCGGTTCCTGCATCTTATGAAACAACTTCTGAAAGAATCGAAAGAATTTTTCAAAATGCTGTTTCAAATGCAAAACTTAACAATGCACATTTTGTTAAAGCAAAATGATTTAAAGGAGTAACTTTGTTACTCCTTTTTCTTTTTTTATATAAAAGATTTTATTTTGTAAATTTTAATTACATTTATTATATAATTAATTTTTCTTTATTTTAAAGCAAAAATAATTTTATTTTAATTTATTTTTTACAAATACTTGTTTTTTATTATTACATTTTTTCATATTTCATATAGTACAGTTAAGAAAATAATTATAAAGCTTTAAAAATACTTTTCTTCTAAATTATATTTTAATCAAAAATAGATTATGAGACAAATAGACATGCATTTTCATACAACTCTTTCTGATTGAAAAAAATCAAATGAAGAGATTCTTAAAATGATAAACCCTAAAAATATTGATTTTTTAGCTGTAACTGAACATGATATAGTAAATTCAAATTTTAAAAAATCACTTGATGATTTATGAATTCCAAGTGCTTATAGTGTAAAAGTTTCAGCTTGTGATTATAGTGATGCTAAAAGTATGCATATACTTCATTATTCTAGTCAAATTAATGATTTACTAAATCCTAGATTAGAATCAATTAGAAATGCAAGAAAACAAAAAATACAACTTCAAGTTCAAAAACTTATAGAAAATGGATTTGATATAAATTACGATGAAATTATTTCTTACTATCAACAAAAAAGAGTAAATGTAGAAAATTTAGTAGCATATCATATAGCTCACTATATTTATAGAAAAAATATAAATTTAGATAAGATTGCTAAGATTTCAGGAAAAAATAATTTGAGTGCTGATGCTTTTTATAAAGCTTTTATGAAAAGATGATGAGAATTCGCTGATATTTGACATGTTGATGTAGGAGATTATGAATTTGATATTGAAGATTTCAATAAAATTAGAGTTCCAAATTCTATAATTTCACTTGCTCATCCAAATGTTACTTTCAAAAATGATATAGATGCTTTTGCTGAAAGAATTGCAAAATTAGTTCCACTTTGAATAAATGCAATTGAAGTAAATCCTATGGCTACAAAAAAATATTTAGATGTAATTACTTATTTCGCTCATAAATATGATTTAATTCTAAGTTTCTGATCTGATTGTCATTTTAGTTCAACTTTTGATTGAAAACACTGACAATTATTTCATCTAAATCAAGAATTATCTAAAAAACAAATTGATGATAATTTATATAGAATCAAAGATAAATTAGACTTAAATTGAGTAACAAATGAAAAATTTGAAACTCAAGAATTTTTCAAAAAAGGAAATTTAGCAGTTATGATAGGAAGAATGAATCCTCCACATATTGGACATTTAAGAGTTATTAGACAAGCATTAAGAGAAAATAATAACTTAGTAATCTTTCTTGGTTCAGCAAACGTGGTAAACGAAAAAAATCCATTTGATTTTGAAGTGAGATGAAAATTTTTGGAGGCAGTATTTAGTGAAGAAATAAAATCAGGAAAACTTATTTTAAGTTACTTAGATGACTGTTGAGATGATGGAGATTGGACAGAAAATTTGTGAGAAAAACTTAAAACATTAGTTCCAGATATGAATTGAAAATTGAATTTTTACGGATGAGATTTCAAAGAAGATAGAGCTATAAATGCGATAAGAGACTATGAAACTAGATTAAATATAGAAAACGTTAATTATATTCAGGTAGAAAGAGACCATTTCACTTTACCAAATGGACTTGATATTTCAGCTACAAATTTGAGAAATGCGCTAAATTCATGAGATTTTGAATTAGCAAAAAAATTTATGGATGATAAAATCGCTCCACTTGTGATTAAAAAATGGGAAGAAAAATAGGACAAAATCCCCCTGTCCTACGGACATCCCCCTTGATAAGGGGGACTTCTGAAAAAACTTAAAGTCCCCCTTATTAAGGGGGTGACGAGGAACGAGTCGGGGGATTATTTATCCCTTAATCAAATAAAATTATGAAAGATTTAGTTTTGATTGAACATTCTGCAGGGAAAAATATCCTTGTAGATAAATATAGAATAAAAAATAAAGACCAAGATATAGCTAATTTTTTAGCTAGGGAAGAGAAATTGAATGAATTATTTGACCGAGTAAATCAAGATGTTTATATGATTTTAGGTTGAGATGGTACTATTTTGAAAGCTATTTGAGAAACTGCAGCAGAAAGAGTAGATTACATGCCTATAAATTTCTGAACAAAATGATTTTTACTTAATTCAAGAGAAGCTATAGAAGAACATAATGGTTTCAAAAGGAAATCTTATCCACTTTTGGATATAAAAGTTATTACAGAAAAATGAGAGATTTCAGCAAAAGCATTTAATGAAATTGCAATAAAAGCAGCTTGAGCAAAAATGATAGATACAGATATTTCTATTTGAGAATATTCAAGCATAAATATGAGATGAGATTGATTACTTATTTCTACTCCAGCTGGCTCTACTGGTTATAATAGATCAGCAGGATGACCAATTTTGCCTCATAATGCAAATACTTTTATAGCTACAGGACTTAATGTATTTGAACCTCAATGAATAAGACCTATTGTTTTTCCAAATAAACAAATAGTAAAAGTTCATAAAAATAATGCAAGAAAACCTGAATTATCAATATTTGCAGATGACCAAACTGTAATTAAAAATTATAGGTGAGATGTAGATATAATAGTTCAAAAATCTAGATTAAAAGTAAATTTACTTATAGCAAATTCTTACTTAAAAGAGTTTGAAAACAAAGTTTATGCAGAACAGTGATTTATTATTAAATAAAAAACTTATGAAAAAGAATAATACAATTGTTTTTCCAGGTTCATTTGATCCTTGGACTTACTGACATGAAGCTGTTATAAAAGATTATTTAGATATAAATCCTGTTTGAAATATTGAGATTTTGATAGGTGTTAATCCAAATAAGAAAACTACTTTTTCAGCTTCTGAGAGGAAAATATTAATAGAAAAAACTATTCCAGAAAATATCAAAAAGAGAGTTGAAGTAATCATTCATTCTTGAGTTATTGCAGATTATGTTTATGAAAATAATAGATCTTGAATACTTAAATGAGTGAGGGATGGAAAAGATTTTGAATATGAGAAAGAGATTGCTCTAGCTTCAAAGAAATTTGCTTGAGATGTGAAAACTATAATAATTCCACAACTTGACCCATTAAAAAATACTATAAGTTCTAGCTCCCTAAAAGCAATTTCACAATTTTCTGGAGATATAGCATCTCTCGCTAATCCAATAGTTAGAGAAGCTCTTAGAATGAAACAAACAGGGAAGTTTATAATTTGAGTAACTTGATGAATTGCCTCTTGAAAATCTACTTTATGCAATGCTTTGGCTGATTATTCTAAGGATAAAAATTTGCCGATAACTTATATCAATTTGGATCAAATTACAAAAGAAATACATGAATCATTTGATTTAGCATTATTCCAAAATATAAGAGATAAAATTGCAGAAAAATTCGGGAAAAAAGTATTGAATTCTGATTGAACTACAAACAAGAAAAGGCTTTGAGATATAGTTTTTGCTTCAAAAGAAAAAATGGAAAATTTAATGAATATTATGCTTGAACCGATGATTCATATTCTTAGAAAAAAAGTAGATTCTATACAAAATCCTTGAATGGTTTTGGTAGAATGAGCAATAATTTTTGATAGAAAACTTACTTATATTTTTGATGAAAATATTATTCATATAGGAACCACTAAAGCCGAACAAAGAAAAAGAATTAAACGAAGAGATAATTTAAATTCTGAGCAGATAGAACATAGACTTAATAATCAAGTATCTCGCAGAGACAGAGTTTCAGGAATTAAAAATATGCAAAAGAAATATGAAAATAGACTTTTTATAGATATCGATTCTACAACTTATAATATTTGAGAAATATATGATTCTATGATTTTAGAATATGAAAAAAGAAAGAATTTTGAGTATTAAAAAAATGAAGCTTTTGCTTCATTTTTTTATAAATTAATAAGTAATAGTCATATAAAAGACAAAATTATTAAAATCCGTTGAGATAGATATAGTTTTTCTTTGAAAACAAAATTTCAAATTATAGCAACAATTACAGGAATAATTGATAAAAATAATATTGATAAAGAAACTTTTCAAATCATAGTTGAATAAAAATAAGCTAAAGTTGCAAGTCAGTAAATAGCTGTAGAAAAAAAGATTTTTTTAAATAATGATATTTTATCAAAATCTTTCAAGTAAAATCATTTTATAAAAAAACTTAAAGGAAATAGAATCAAAAATATACTAAAATGAGATAAAAAACCAGCTAAGTAAATATCAGTTTCACGAGCTATATAAGCAAATCAAAATCACCAAAAAGCTCATCAGAAAAGTCATAAAGTAGCAAGTATTATTCCATAGTGCCATCTTTTATCTAAATGTGAAAAATTATTTTTTATTAATGTTAAAACTATAGTTGATGTAATCAAAATAAAAGCTCAAAAATAAGCAAGAATAGAAAATTTTTCTGCAAATACTAAATATCATAAAATCATTACGATTAAACTTTCAAGTGAAATTACAGCACTAACTATTCAAGCAGGTAAAAATTTGTAAGCTTCAAGTGAAGATAAAAAATAAATAGCTCAAGAAATTCAAAATAAAATAGATAATATAAAAATTTCTAAATTTAATTTCGAAAAATCTGCAAAAAATAGTAAAAAGCTCATCAAAAAAACTAGTATAAAACTTCTGAAAATATTTACTTTTAAGCTTCAATATTTTCTTATTTGTGAAGCAAAAAGTAAATCTGATAGAACATAAGATAAAACTGAAATTGATATTGCTAGGTAATACATGTTTATTATTTTTCTTTAATTTTAATTATTTCTTTTTGAATATATCCTTAAAGGAGTTTTTTTCAAGTATAAAAGCTTATTTTTTTGATTTTTAAAGCAAAATATAGTAAAATAAACTAAATAAATTAAAAAAAAGTTATATGACGAAACTTCCAATTTGAACTTTAAAAAATATCGAAAAATCAGAAATAAAAGCCTTATTCAAAGAAAATAAGGCTATTTCTGGTTTCAAAGACTATTTTAGAGATTATGTTGAAAATGTTTTGAAAGAAGAATGAAAAAATAAATTTGAAAAAGATGATTTTGAGGTGATGTGACGATATATAGAAAATATAAAAGAATATCAGAAAGAATTAAAGGATAGATTTCCGAATAATAACTTTTCTTTAGAACTAACTGAAAAACTTATTTTTTGACAAAGTTTAGATGAATTCTCTAATAACTTGGAAGAAGATAATAAGTTTAGATTATTTTTATTAGAATTGGATGAAAATAAAATTTCTTTAATTATGAAATTTTGTAAGACAAAAAATGATTTTAATTATTTTATTAAAGATGAAAATATTAGGAAAATATTATCACGTTCTAAATTTCTTAATTTAGAATTAATTACTAATCTAACTTCACATAGAGATGTTTTTTTAAATACTATAGATAAATTTGGAAACATAGTTTTATATAGAAATATTAATATTTTAAATTATTTAATTACTTTATATAATGTTACCGATTTAGAGGCTTTTTTTGAGATATTATGAAATAATAATTTACATAATTTACTATTAAATAGTACTCGTGATGATGCTGAAGATAATTTTTTTTATTTATTGAAGATCTTTGATATTAATGATATTAAATCATTTGAAAAATTACTTGAAAACAAAAATTTAATATATATATTTTTTGATTCCCCAAGAACAAAATATATCAAGGAAATTTCAACAAGTTCAAGTGATTTAGAAAAAAATGTTTCAAAAGAATATTACATTAATTTCCTCAAACATTGATATGATAAATATTTTAGATTATTTGATTTTATTCTAGATACTTTTGATGAGGATAAGAAAGATAAATTTATACATTTTTTAGATAAAAAGGTATTAGATAGTAAAAGTAATATAAAAAAATGTTTTTATAATGATTTAAAGTTATCAAATAAATTAAAAACATTTCTTTATTATTTTTTAGAGAATAAACAAAAATCATTATTATGATTTCTTGAAAAAGTATCTTTTTCATCTGAATATCGGTTAAATTTACATTTAGAAAATTTTAAAACTTTCGATGATTTTATAGACGAGAATAGAAATATTAATGAAGTAGATTTATGAATAGAATTTAATAGTATTTTACTTTCAAATAAACAAAATCATGAGAAAATAATTAAGCAATTTCAAAATTTATTAAAATGGAAAAATGTTAAATGACTTGAAAAATTATACATGGAAAATTTATTAATTCATTTTGATAATCTATATTACAAAGTATTTAAAGAAAGATTAATTTCTGATTTTAAAAGCGAATTATGATGACAAAACATTGATTTTGATTCTATAGATAATTCTAAATTAGATAGAGAAGATTTTATTGAAGCTTATAAAATGTCACTTAATCCAAGTTATAATAAAAGAGAAATAAATAGATTATTACTTGATTATTTGACTTGAAAATTTGATAATTTGGAGGAATTAAATCAATATAAAACTACAGGAAATATAAACTGGTTAGATAGAAATTTAAGTAAAGTACAACAAGAAGTATGGCTTTCTAAAAATAGAAAAGAAATTATTCCATCTGATGAAATAAAAAATATAGAATCAGAATCTTCAAATAAAAATACAGAATTAAGAATAAATCATCATATAGAAACTGCTATCAAAAAAATAGAAGAACTAAATAAATTATGATTTGAATTTGAAACAAATTTTGAAAATAAATTAGAATTAAAGAAATATTTTTATTTAGAAATAAAGAAACAAAAAGAAAATATAAAAGAGAAAATATGAGAATTAAATATTTATGAAGATTTAAAATTTCAAATAAAAGAAATTTTTAAACTAGAAAAAAATAATTCTGATTTTAAGGCTAAAAAATCTAGTAAAATAATTATAGAACGCGAATTAGATCCAATTAAATCTCTTATGATGTGAAATTGGGTAGATTGAAGTTGTTTATCATTTTATTCATCAGTTTGAAATTATTATTCAGCAATAAGTAATACTATTGATGTAAATAAATGAGTTTATTACATAAGAAATGAAGATTGAACTTTACTTGGAAGATGTTTAATAACAATTTGAGAAGATAAAAAATTATCTAGATATAAGATGTATTATTCTTGAAGAGTTGATATTCCAATAGATAAATATTTTGATGAATATACAAGAAAATTAGCCAAGGAAATTTGATTTGAATTAAATTGAGACCAAGATTTGGTAAAAAATATTGAATGTGATAAATGGTATCAAGATTGAACACAAAAAATTTAAAAAACTACTAGAAAAATAGATAATAAAAAATATTTATTCCACTAAAAAAATCACAAAAAATACTTTTTAGTAAAAAAGATTTGATAAATTTTGCTTTTTGTATAAAATCCCCCCGTAATTATTATTTAATATATCAAAAATAACTATGGAAAATTTAGTTTTAAATGTAGAAGTGAGAACAAAAGAAGAAGGTCCTAAGGCACTAAAACCTTTAAAAATGTTAGCTGGTATCGTTTACGGACACCACCAAGAACCAATAATGGTAAAAATGGATTATTCAACATTTTTAAAAATGTTTAGAATTTCAGGAGAAAATCATGTTATTACTCTTGATTTTGGAAAAAATAAAATCGAAGTTCTAGTTCATGATATCCAAAGAGAACCAGTTTCTGGAGATTTCCAACATATTGATTTTATCGCTGTTGTTAAAGGTGAAAAAGTTCATACTCATATTCCTCTAGTTTTTGTTGGAGATTCTGCTGCTGCTAAAGAAGGTGCAGTTTTAGAAGAACATCTTAAAGAATTAGAAGTAAAATGTGAACCTAAAGACTTAGTAGACAATTTTACTGTTGATTTAACAAAATTAGCTAAAGTAGGTGACGTTATTAAAGTTTCAGACTTAGTTATAGATAAAAAATTTACAGTTGTAACAGATGCTCATGCTACTGTTGTTGTTGCTGATAAACCAAAAGTTCATAAAGTTGATGAAGAAGTTGCTACTGCTACTGTTGAAGCTGCTGCTTAATTAAATTTAGAAAAAAATTAGGAAAAAAAGCAAACATAAATAAAATATGTTTGCTTTTTTATTTATATAATTAAACCAGAAAAAAAGATGAAAGTAATAATATATTGATCAAATGCAGATTCTACAAATTTATTAAACATTGTAAAAGAATCTCTAGAAGATTTAGGACTTAGTGAATTTATAGCTCTTGAAACTAGTAATGACGAAAATGTGAAAACTGAACTTGGAATTACTGCTGAACCAGCTTTTATTATAGAAGAAGAATCTATAGAATTTAAAGATGTAATTTTTGAAGGACTTGTTCCTGAAAAAGAAGAAATTACTTCTATGTTTATGAGTATAATTGGTGGTGGAGAAGAATCTGGAGCTGATTCTTGTGGATCAGGTGGATGTGGTTCTTGTTCAGGTCATTGTGGATAATAAGTTAATTATTAAAAATAAAATCACTAAATTTAGTGATTTTATTTTTTTGTTTGTAAAACTTATCTTTTCGGCTATATTTTATTCCAATTTAAACTGATAAAAATAAATTAATGGAAAACTTATTTACATGAATAAAAGTACTCGATTGTTCTAGAATATTTTCTGGTCCTTTTTGTACTAGATATTTTGCAGATTATGGAGCAGAAGTTTTGAAAATAGAAACTGAAAATTTTTTTGATGAATCTAGATTATTTTATCCAATTAAAAATTGAAAAAGTGGTTATTTTGAAGTATTAAATAGATGAAAAAAATCTATAAACCTTGATATTAAAACAGACAAGTGATTAGCTTTGTTTTATGAATTAATTAAGGAAGTTGATATATTTGTAGAAAATTTTTCACCGTCAGTTAAAAAAAGATTGAAAATAGATTATGAAACTTTAAAATCTATAAATCCAAGACTTATTTATGGTTCAGTAAACGGATATTGAGAAAATTGGGATAAGAAAGCCTATGATGTTATTGTACAAGCTGAAAGTGGAATAGCTTCTTTTAATGGCGAAGATAAACCAATTAAAAATGCTACAGCGATGATTGATGCATTTTCTGGTAATTCTTTGGCTCTTGGAATTGCTTCACTTCTATATAAAAGAGAAAAAACAGGAAAAGGAGATTTTGTAAATGTTTCTATGATTGCTTGTTGATTTCAATTATTAAAACAAAATATAACTGCAACTAGTATAAGTGGCAAAAATCCAG
>JAVHPF010000038.1:0-14633 GCA_036170435.1 Patescibacteria group bacterium | reverse complement strand
GAAATGGAAACTTGTTACTTAGACTATGCTATGAGTGTTATAGTTTCTAGAGCACTTCCTGATGTAAGAGACTGATTTAAACCAGTTCATAGAAGAATTTTATATACTATGCATGAACTAGGTCTTAGATCTGGAGCAAAATATAGAAAATCTGCGAAAGTAGTTTGAGATGTACTATGAAACTACCATCCACATGGTGATTCTTCAGTATATGAAGCTATGGTTAGAATGGCTCAAGATTTTTCTATGAGATATCCACTTGTTGATGGACAATGAAACTTCGGTTCTATGGACTGAGATAATGCAGCCTCAATGAGATATACGGAAGCAAAAATGACAAAAATTTCTGATATGATGCTTGCTGATATAGAAAAAGAAACTGTAAGATTTAGAGACAACTATGATACTACTAGACAAGAACCTTCAGTACTTCCTACTAGAGTTCCTAATTTACTTATGAATTGAGTTATGGGTATTGCGGTAGGTATGGCTACAAATATCCCTCCTCATAATCTTGGAGAACTTATAGAAGCTATAAACTACTTACTTAAAGTAGAAAATCCAAATGAAGTTACAGTTGAAGATTTGATGGAATTTATCAAAGGTCCAGATTTCCCAACAGGATGAATAATTTATGACAAAGAAGCTATTTTAACTGCATTTTCTACAGGTAGAGGTTCAGTTATAATGAGATGAGTTGCGACAATAGATGAAAATTCAAAATCAGGAAGAAAAAATATCATAATTTCAGAAGTTCCTTATCAATTAAATAAATCAAACTTAATCATTAAGATAGCTGATTTAGTTAAAGATAAAATAATTGTTTGAATTCATGATATTAGAGATGAATCAAATAAAGATTGAGTTAGAGTAGTTATAGAATTGAAAAAAGATGCATTTCCTAAAAAAATATTAAATCAATTATATAAATTAACTCCACTTCAAACTAGTTTTTCTTATAATATGATTGCTCTTTGAGATAGAGGAATGCAACCAAAATTGTATAATATCAAAGAAATTTTAGAAGAATTTATAGCTCATAGAAAAGAAGTAGTTACAAATAGAACTATATATGAACTTAAAATAGCTGAAGCTAGAGCTCATATTTTGGAATGATTGAAAATAGCTCTTGATAATATTGATGCTATAATTAAAGTTATTAGAGCAGCTTATGATGATGCTGAACTTCAACTTATGAAAAATTTTTCATTAAGTGAAATTCAAGCAGCAGCCATAATTGAAATGAAACTTAGAAGATTACAAGGACTTGAAAAAGAAAAAATTGAAGCTGAATTAGCTGAAAAATTATTACTTATTGCTGATTTAAAAGATATTTTAGCTAAACCAGAAAGAGTTGTTGCTATTATATTAGATGAACTTGAATATATCAAAAATACTTTCAAATCTGAAAGAAAAACTCAAGTTAATACTGGAAAAATAGGAGAATTTAATCCAAAAGATACAATAGCTAATGAAGAAGTTGTTATAGTATTATCTAAAAATGCTTATATAAAAAGAGTATTATCTTCTAGTTTTAGAACTCAAAGAAGAGGATGAGCTTGAGTAACAACTGCTACAAAAGCTGATGATGAAATCAAATTAGTATTATCTACAAAAAATCATAACGATTTACTTTTCTTTACTTCTGCTTGAAGAGTATTTGGTCTTCCTGCTTTTGAAATACCAGAAGCTCAAAGAACAGCAAAAGGACAAGCAATTGTAAACTTGTTATCACTTCAAAAAGACGAAGAAATTTCAGCTGTACTTGATATAACTGAAGAAAAAAATAAATATCTAGTTTTTGTTACTACAAAAGGAACAATTAAAAAACTTGATATGGATGAAGTGAAAAAAATCAGATCTAACTGACTTATAGTTCTAAAAGTAAAAGATGGAGATAGTCTATCTTGGGTAAAAACAACATCAGGTTCTGATAATGTATTTATCGTTACAAAAGAATGAAAAGCAATTCAATTTGGTGAAGAAGATGTAAGACCTATGGGTAGAACAGCTTCTGGAGTAAGATGAATTAGACTTGCTGCAAAAGATGAAGTAGTTGAAGCAACTATTGTATGAGGAGATGTAAATTATGTATTTACAATCACTGAAAATGCAATGTGAAAAATTACAGAAATAGAAGAATATAGAAGTCAATGAAGAGGTTGAGCTGGATCTAAATCTATGGCAATCACTCCAAAAACTGGTAAACTTATGTGAGTTATCACTCTTACAAAAGAAGATTTGCAAGATTCTTCAATACTTCTTATCAGTAAAGAAGGTCAAACTATTAGACTTCCACTAAATACTATAAGAATAACATCAAGAGTAACTCAATGAGTAATTCTTGCTAAATTAAAAGATAAAGAAGACTGTGTAGTTTCAGTATCACTTATGAAATCTTCAGATGATGAAGAAGAAACAAAAGATGAAACTTTAGGTGCTATACAATAAAAACAATAAAAGAAATCCCGAGAATTTTCTCGGGATTTCTTTTATTGCTATTTTGCAAATAAAAAATCCCTGCATTTGCAGGGATTAAATATTTATCGAATCAACTTTTTCAAGTCTTCAATGATTTTTTTGTTTATTTCATTATCATAGGGAATATCCATATAATCTTCTTTATCTTCGATTACGATATCCCGGCTGATTAATGTAGTTTTAAAAATATTTAGTCTTTTTGCTGTGATTTGTCCAATATTTAGATTTTTTTTCAAAAAATGTTTAATATTTACAAATTTTTTCGTATTATCAGCAAATTCAACTAAAGCTTCAAGCTCAGATCCGGTCTTTACTCTGTATGTTCCACATCCACCTTGTACACTTTGATTTGTTTCAAGTTTAATGGCGGCTTTTCTGCTAACTCCGGAAATTATTCCAGAGTGACCTTTGGTATATCTAATATCTAGTATTTTAGCTTGGTAAGTCATCTTTTCCTCCTTGGAAAAATTAATTTTTGTTTTTTGCAAATTATAAATTTTATAAGCGCAAATCTTTTATATATAAAATTTAACTTTAGTCAAATAAAAAAGTATTTCAATCTGAAATACTTTTTTATTTTTAATCTTGATCATCATCATCACCATCTTTTACTTTTGTTTTTCAAGTTTGATAGGCATAGTACCATATAGCTGTTGTGAAGATATCAAGTACAGCAGTAAGATAACCTAAAAATAATATAAATCATCAAAACAATATACTAAGAACAATTATTGATAGAACTAAAAATATTTTTGATGTAATATATGTTATAGCGAATGCGAATAGAACAGGGAAGAGTAAGAATACCAAAAAATTTATAACGACTCTTAGATTCAAGATAAACATCCAAAAATAGAGTTTTATAGTTGTTGTAATATTTAGAATTGTGATTTTTGTAGATTTTCACATAGATTCCATAGCTTTTTTGTTTTCCAGCACTATTATATATTTAGAATAAGAAAACATTATGTTTATTATTATTCATATAACAAGAAGTATAATAAATATAATATTATCAAGTGCTATATATTCAAGTCATGTAAATCTTATAGAAAAAAGATATAGATTTAGTAAACTTATTATTTTGAATTGAGAAGTAGAGTTTGAATACTCAAACATTGGAAGAAATCTATATAATCAAGCTCAAACAAAATCATAAGAACTTTCCATAGAATTTTGATTTTTCTTATCAATATAACTTATAAGTCATCCTTCAAAAATAGGAATTATTACAATATATAAAAGTAAAAATATTGCTCAAGTAATTAGAACTTCTGTTACATAAGCTGAATGGAAAAAATCAAGTATTACTTCAAGTGCTTTTTCTTGTTGTTTGAATATAACTACGTAAGTATAAACAAATTGATAAACTAAAAGTAAAGTCAAAAAAATAATAGATAATAATCCTGGCAAAAAATAAAACTTTTTTATTTTCGAATCATTTGCAATCAAATTCCAAGCAGGTTGTATTATATTTTCTTTTATATGACTCACTTTATTTGAAATTATTAATTATTATTTTTTTATATAATCTATTATATATGATATGAAAGACCAAAATCATTTACCAGTCCAATTTATTTGTTTATTTTCTATAATATAGGCATTTTGAAGCCATAAATATCTATATGATGTATCTGGTAATTTATCAGTAGATGATACTCATTTTATATTTTTATCTACTAAATAATGCAGATAAGGACTTTCTATAGTTTTTACTACTTGTTCTTGTTTCAAAATATCTAGAACTTGTTTCTTTAGTGAATTCATTTTTTCTTCATTTTGTATAGATGAACTAATAGATTCTAAAGCTATATCTAAATCAATTCTTTTTACAGAAGATAGATTATATCCATTTTTTGCTTGACTAGAATGAAAATAATCGAAAATATTGAAATCAAAACTTCAAAGATTTACTCAAAGTAAAATCATATCATAGTTTTTTTCTCATTTAGTTATATTATCATTTAAATCTTTTATAGATGCAATTTCTTTTGTATTAACAATTATTCAAAATCATTCTATATTCGATTTTATTTTATTTGAAATTTCTAGATTTTCTTTTTGTAATCAAACATAATCAAGATTTATTTCAAATCTTTTTAAATCTTTATTATAAAAATATTTATCATCTAGTGAATTTATTTTTGCTATTTTTGCTTCACTAACTTTGTTTGTAGTTTTAGCTTTATTTAAATCAACTAGAATTTTTATTAAATCAGTTTTTGCTGCCGCTATTTTAGTAGAATCTTTATAATATAAAACTGTAAAACTTTCTTTTAAACTTCTTTTTCAATCTTTTTCAAAATATAAACTATAAATATTTTTTCATTCTTTAAGTGTTTTGTAGTCAGATGCAGTACTTAATCTGAAGTAAAAATTTTTATCATCTTTTTTATAAGAATTTAATTTGAAATCATTTATATAGATAGAATCAGGATTTTCTCAAAGTAAATCTCATTTAAGTAATATATTTGAACCAGAAGTAAAAGTATATTTAGTTATTTTTTTATCTGTACTTGTTATATATTTAGAAGGAATGCTCAAATTTTTTATTGCTTCGTCAGTTTCTTTTTTTGAACTATCATTCAAAAGTTTTTCCATTAAAGCTCCTTTTTTATAATATCCTAGATCTTCTAATATTTTTACCAAATTTTGGTCTTGGGCTTTTCTATCTATATTATAATCTGTTAAAAAAGGATTTAAAACATTTGTGAATTTTGCTGTTCATAAAGATTTCACAATATTCTCTCTATCAATTTTATCTAGTAAAAAACTTCTTAGGTCTAAACTTGAAATTCTGTCTTTATTTATAAAAATGCTAGTATATTGTGGAATTATATATTTGTATGATTCTAATCTAGGTACAGTATCTCATATAATATTATCAGTATCATTAAAAGCAGATACTTTATCTTTATTTTTAATTAATTCTAAATTATCTTTAAAAAATTTCAGAGAAATCTTAGAAATATAAGAACGTTCTCATTTGTAGTGAGGATTTTTTATTAAATTTAATTTTTCAATACCAAGTGTTTCATCTTGAGTTTTCATATCAACCATATATTCTCAACTATATAATCAATTTTCAGTTGAAAAATTACCAAAAAGTTCCGTATTTCAAATACTATCAAGAATTTTTGCTGAAACAATAGGTTGTAAAAGTACATTTAAAAATTTTACATCTTTTGTGCTACTTCTAAAAACTATATTTCCATTTTTTTCTTCAATTTTTGTATTTTTAAGAATTGCTGCAATAGAAGGATTTATATCTGTATTTTTAAGTATATTATAAGTAGATATAACATCATTAGTTGTTATATCTTCTCAATTAGACCATTTAGAATCGTCTTTTATACTACATTCTATATATGATAAGTTGCTAATATCACATTTTGCTAAGTCTCAAACTATAGTTCAATCTTTTATATCATAAGTTAAAAGAGAACGATAAAGAGTATTTATTATATATTTGTTATAATCATTATATTGAAGTAGTGGATTTAGGCTAGGGAAAGATCATATTATAGCTTCAGAAAGTGTTCATCATTCTACCTCTATTTTTTTTGAATCATTATAAAGATATAGGTAAGCTAGATGACTTCCTATGAAAATGAAAAAGAACACACTTAAGAAGAATAAGTATTTCTTTAATTTAAATATTTTTTCTTTATCCATTTTTTAGTTTTTTATGATTTAGTAGTAGAAAAACAAGATGAAGCATCTTCTAAAAATACTTCATCTTATTATTATTTTACAAAAGCAAGTAAAATTGAATTTACTATAAATAATACTCAAAGCACTATAGTTGTATTTTGAAGTACTTTTTCAGGTCATCTTTTTTGAATTGCAGCCATTCATCAAGCCATACTTGATAAATTTAGAGAAACGTTTTTATTTTGTATTAAAACTACTAGTATAAGTAAAACACATATTATAATTTCAGATATTTTAAGTATTTCCAACATAATATTTATATTATTTTTTAAAAATTAGCGAATAGAACATATTCAAAAATGTAAAAATTGCAACTGCAATTATAAAATTTGTCCATCAAACTATTATATAATGCACTCAATCTATTTTCAAAATAGTATTTATGGTATAATCAAGAGCTTTCAAAACTACTCAGTTTATAACTAAACCAAAAAGTCCAAAAGTAAGGAAGTAAAAAGGTAGACTTATAAGTTTTAATATTGGTTTTATTGTAATATTAATAACTCAAAGTATAACTCATCCTATTAGATAAGTTTTCCATCATCATTCCACTATTAATCCAGTTCGTATTCAAGTATCAGGATTTCAAGCTAAGAAATAAGCAAGTAGATACAAGATTATTGCATTAAAAAGTATAGAGAAAAATATTTTCATAATACTAGATTTTTACAGGATAATAAACTTATTATAAAGCTTATTTAAAAAAATCAAGAAAAATGCTTATAATTAGCTTGAAAAATAGCTTTTTGTGTGTAATATCTTTTTAAGAAATAGAATAATAATTTTGCAAAAAATATGTTAAGTGAAAAAATAAAAAAAATAGACATCAAAGTTCAGAGAAATTTAAGTAGTTTTTTAGTTGGTAACTATAAGACTTTTTTTAAGTGAAGATGACTTGAATTTGCCGATTTCAGAGAGTATGTTCCATGAGATGATACTAAAAATATAGATTTTATAGTTTCAGCTCGTGAGTGAAAAACAATAATTAGACAATACAAAGAGGAAAGGGAATTATCAATAATTTTCTTACTAGATTTGAGTCCAACTATGAATTTTGGATTACTTGATAAAACTAAATTAGAGCTTTTAGAAGAAGTTTTTATGACTTTATCTTATGCCGCAATTGCAAATAATGATAAAATATGAATTATTTTACAAGAAAATAATGATAAGTTCGCTTATCTAAATCCCAAAAAATGAAAAGCAAATTTGTTCAATTTACTGAAAAAAATAGAAGAATTCTCAAAAAAAGAAATAAATTTTAACATAAATTTATCTTTAAATTATTTAAATAATCTGGCATCAAAAGATAATTTAGTTTTTATAATAAGTGATAAGTTGGATATTGATGAGAAAATTTTGAAAATTTCTAGTATCAAAAATGAACTGATTTTTATTTCTATTTTTGATGATTTTGAAAATACACTAGAGGGAATTGATTGACTTATTAGTTTTTCGGCTGAATGATGAGACTCTATTACAATCAATTTAAATGATAAAAAGAAAAAGTGAGAATATCTATCTTATAGGCAAGATAAACTAGAGAAATTTAGAAAAATGCTCTCTAAATTAAATATAAAATATTTAGCTCTTGATAACAAGAAAAATATTTTTTCAGAAATTTTTATGATGTTTAAAAAATAATAGCCATCACCCTAACCCTCTCCTGAAAGGCGAAGAGGAAATATAAGGAATATAAATTTTAATAAAATTACTATGCAAATGACAGATATAAATGATATAAAATGAAAAGTTGATATTATAAACTATAGTTTAGTTTATTTTTTCGCCTTATTTTGAATATTTTTGTATTTATTTTATTATTTTTTAGCTAAATTTTTGGGAAATGCTGAAAAAATAGAAGAAAAAACAATTACAAAAAAATGACTTTTTGATGATATAAAAATCAAATTAGAATCACTTAAATCTCTAAATAATGAGGAATTTTACGAAAAATATTCTCAAGTTTTTTTTGAATTTTCAGATCTTATTTACTGAAGTGATTTAAGGAAGAAAACATTTAAAGAATTGAAAAAAATAATCAAAGACAAAGAGATTTTAGAGATAATTGAAGCTTTTTATTATAAATGATTTATGGATGATTTATCATCATGAACGCAAGAAGAAAAAGATGATTTAATAGAAAAATTTAAAAGAGAGATATCAAAAAGAGAAGTAAAATAATTTGTTTCTCTTTTTGATATCTCTCTTTTAATCTACTTTAAAATCTCAAAATAAATTTTTAAAATTTTCTGACATATATATATTTTGTAAATCAATTGCTTTAAATCCATTAGAAATTAAAACTGTGTTAATATTCTCCATCGTATAATTATAATCACAATCATTTCAAAGTTTATTTAAATCTTTCAAAAATCATTTATCAAAAAATCTCAATAAAATCTTATTTAAATTATTATCTTTTATAAAAAATGATTTAATTAGATACTTAAATAAATCATCATATTTAATATTATATTTTATAGATACTTCATCTAGTAGGTAATCAATTAATTTTATAAAATGAAAATAAGAAGCATTAATATTTCATGATGATTTATTATAATATTTTATTATTAATTGTACCGCTAAAAAATCTGTTAATCATTCAATAAATATATAATTATCAAATTCAAATCACATTTCAGTACAATAATTTTTAGTTTTTATATTTATATTTTTTGATGTGAAGTTATGTATTAGTTCATGAATAAGTACATAAAATTTATATTCTTCATCATATTGTGAAAAAATAGAATTATTAATAAAAATTTTTCAATATATGGATCTTGCAGGAGCGTCATCAAAAAGATTTTTAAAATTTTCATCACTTATTTTAAAGATTCCCTTGTTATCATTGTGATTTATTTCTACTCATAAATAATTAAAAAAATCATCTAGGTATTTAATAGCTTTAGATATTAATATTTCATCATCTTTATTATTTAATATTTGGATATTATTTGCATATGTAGATATATGATTTATAAGTGCATTAGCTAAGTTAGGGTTTCATACTTTAGTAATTTCAATATTATCAATTGTATAAAATATTTCTTTTTTATAAATTTCCTTTGTTCTATTAATCTTATTGATGGTAGATAATATTTTATCTTTATCTTTTTCTGTAATTTCATTTAATGTCATATATATAGAAATTATTAATTTTTTCTTATATTAACATTTTTTAAAAAATAAGTCAAAAATATAGCTTTTTACAAGATTATTTCACTTCTCTTTTTATAAATCAATCTCGAATCTAGTTTCATTTCAGTTTATAATATTTTCTACTGTTTCAAAAATATCACTTATTTTAGTCTCAGAGTATTTTCAAACTATTTCTATTTTAGAATTTTTATGAAAATTTGTATCTACTATTTTAGGATTTATTAGATGAATTTTTAGTCACTTGATTTCATTTTTTAATTGCATAGCAAAACCTCTTAATCAGAATTTACTTGCAGCATAGCTTGCTCAATTTTTCATAGATTTTTTTCCGGCAATACTTCAAATAAAAATAATCCCAGATTTAATTTTGTTTTCTTTTAGAAGTAAGCTAGTAAGCAAAATAGGGGAGATTAGATTGGTTTCAAGTAAAGCCTTATTATCTTCTATGCTGATATTTTTGAAATTATCAAAATGTCAGATTCAAGCATTTAAAACTAAATAATCAATAGGAGTTATGTTTTTTGCTAGATTTTCCAAAAAATCTAAATTTTTCAAATCTCAGGCAAAAAAATCAATATCATCTATATTGTTTTCACTTCTTCGTGCTCAGATTATCTTATTTGTATTTTTCAGATTTGTTGCCAAATAATTTCAAATTCAGCTAGTAGTTCATGTTATTAAAATTGTTTTCATAAATTTTTATATTAATTTATTTGATAATAAAGAGAATTTTGTTTTTTGCAAAAAAAAGAGCCTCAATTAAGAGGCTTATTTTGCAATTTCAGATTTTCGCATATGTTGTGAAACTTCTTTTAGTTGTTTTACACATAACAAAATCTCACGGCTCGAAGGGGCTTTTTTTTCCATTATGAACATAGCAAAATTTAATATTACAGGAACATTAGGAGTTTCTTTTGCTCTTAAACTTATAAGTAGTTCATCTATTTTGAACAAGCTTAGAACATTCAGTCTATGCTCTTGGCATTTTTTTAGAATTTCCCCCATATCTTCAATATTCTTTGTATCACAGAAAATTGCTGTATCAAGATGTTCAGGGATAAATCCTTTCATATCTTTGAAGATCATGTATGAGCAACGTTTTTCTGGTAGATAAGTTGAAAGAGATTTTACTATATCACTTTCAGTATCACCAACAATAAGGACACCTCTTAGCATAATTTTTCCTCACTTTCTTTTATTTTTGTTTGTTGTCTTATATCTAAAAAAAACAATATGTCAAAATATATTGACTTTTATATACAATTTATTATAAAGATTTAGCAAATTGCAAAAAGGAGATTTTATGTCTAGAGAATATAATGGAATTCCATTTGGTTATGATTTAAAACAAAAAGTTGCTACAGCGGATAGCTTTACAGCTAGAAAATACTGGCTTACACTAGGTTTAACACTTGCTTTTGGTTTCGTTCTGAATTATTTTATGATCAAAACGATTCCAGGTGAAGCGATAATGGCTATAAATACTTGGGTTCTTCTTATCGGGTATTTTGTTTGTGCATTTTCTGGTATTGCAATTTCTGCGAAATCAGATGTGCCAGCAATTTCCTTTATCGGCTATTTATTGGTTGTTGTTCCTGTTGGTGTTGTAATTACTCCATTCGTACAACATTTTGACCCGGCTATTGTGGAAAAAGCGGTTCTTTTTACGGCAAGTCTTACATTTATTATGGCTGGATTAGGAGCAATGTTTCCTATGTTCTTCCGTGGTATTGGTAAAATTTTGTTTTGGGCATTACTTGCTTCTATTGTAGCAGAACTTATTATGATTTTTGCTTTTCATTACAAGCCTGCTTTTATGGATTTCATCGTTGCTATAATCTTTATGGGATTTATTGGCTATGACTATTCTAAAGCACTTGAAGACGATGCAACTGTTGATGCTGCAATTGACAGAGCAGTAGCACTTTACCTTGATATTATCAATCTGTTTATCAGAATATTGGAAATCATGGGTAAAAAATAAAGGAGCTTTCGCTCCTTTTTATTATGCTCAAATATTTTCATTTTCTTGAAAATCAGTTTCTTCTTTTGCATCTGTTCTTTTCTTTAACTCATCCCAAACATCTTTTGGGATTTTTTTAGCTATTTTAACTGCAGGATAATTTTTTGCAGCCAAGAATTGTCAGCTTCTAGAATTTTTTAGTACTAGTTCTTCTCAAGTTTCTCAGTCTATTAATAATCATTTTTCGTTTAGAATTTCTTCAAGCATTTCTTCTTTTTCATCTTTGATTTTTCCTATCCATTTTACTCTAGGGTATTCGCTTGATGCTAAGAATGGTCCAAATCTACCAGTTTTTACTACGATTGTTCCTTCAATTCCATCTGGACAAGCTTTTCATTCGTATTTAGCTCTAAGAGCATCTAGTTTTTCTGATTGTCCATTATCAATATTTCTTAAATATTTACATTCAGGATAGCCAGAACATCCTATGAATTTTCATCATTTAGAATATTTGTAATGTAAATCTTTTCCACATTCAGGACAAGCTTCTCATACTTTTTCTATTACTTTTTCAGCTTCAGCTCAAGCTTTTTCAAGTTCTTTTTCTAGAGTATTTGACCAGAAATTTTGAAGCATAGCTTCATATTTTTCATCTCAGCTTGCAACTTTATCGAAATCTTCTTCTACTTTTTTAGTAAAATCATAGTTCATCATTGTTTTGAAATATTCTTCCAAGAAATCATTTACAGTGTAAGCAATATCTGTTGGAATAAGATATTTTTTATCAAATTTATCAATATATCATCTATCAATAATAGTTGATATAGTTGGAGCATAAGTTGATGGTCTACCTATACCTTCAGTTTCTAGTTTTTTTACTAGAGAAGCTTCAGTATATCTAGCAGGTGGGCGAGAAAAAGTTTGTTCTCATACAAAATCACTTGATTTTAAAACTGCTCACTTATCTAGATTTGGTAATTTGAAATTTTCTTCATCATCAGTTTCATCATCAGATCATTCAGTATAAGCTCTCATAAATCATTCAAATTTTATAACTTCTCATTTAGTTATCCAATTTTGATTATCATGACCAAAAGGTGAAAAATCCATAGTAGTTATTTCTACAATAGCATCAGCCATTTGTGAAGCTAAAGTTCTTTTCCAAATTAGTTCATAAACTCTTTGTTCTTTTGGATCTAGTATTCCTGTCAGAGATTCTGGTTTTCTAGCTAAGTTTACAGGTCTAATAGCTTCATGAGCTTCTTGAGCACCAGCAGATTTAGTTTTGAAATTTCTTTCATTATGAAATTCTTTTCCATAAAGTTCTTCTACGACTTTTTTAGCGTCACCTCTAGCTAAATCACTTAAATTCACACTATCAGTTCTCATATATGTAATAAGTCATTCACGAGCTCCAGCTCATAATTCTACTCATTCATATAGTTTTTGAGCTATCATCATAGTTTGTTTTACCCCATAACCAAATTTTCTAGCAGCTTCTTGTTGAAGTGTAGAAGTAGTAAATGGAGGTTGAGGACTTCTTTTCACTTCTTTTTTATCAAGTGAATTTAATTTGAAATCAAGTGATGCTTCTTTTTTCAAGATTACAGCACCTTTTTTATTTTTTTCTTCTTTGAAATTTAAATCATTAAATAAAACAGCAATAAATTTTTCTACTTCTTCTCTTGATTTAAATACTTTAGTTTTTCAATCTATTTTAGCCAAAGCTGCTCTAAATTTGAATTTATCATAAGTTAATTCTACTGATATTTTCCAGCTTTCTGTTGCCTTGAAGTTTTGAATTTCTCTTTCTTTTTCAACTATTAATTTTACAGCAACAGATTGAACTCTACCAGCTGATAATCATTTTCTTATTTTTTTCCAAAGTACTGGCGAAACTTTATATCAAACAAGTCTATCAAGTATTCTTCTAGCTTGTTGAGCATCTACCAAATTTATATCTAAAGTTCTAGGATGAGCTATTGCAGCATCGATAGCTTTTTTTGTAATTTCGTGAAATACTATTCTTTTAGTTTTTGTTGCATCTAAATCTAATGCAGCACAAAGATGCCAACCAATTGCTTCTCATTCACGGTCCTCATCGGTAGCTATAAAGACTTCAGCAGAAGTTTTAGCTAATTTTTGTAAATCAGATACTGTTTTTTTCTTGCTTTCAGTTATTTCATAATTTGGAGCAAAATTATTTGCTATATCAATTCCCAAATTTTTTTCTGGTAAATCTCTTATATGTCACATTGAAGCAACTACTTTATAATCGGGTCATAAAAATTTCTCTATTGTCTTTCATTTCGCAGGTGATTCCACTATCACTAGATTTTTTGCCATAAAAAAAAATTAGCAAATACATTGTTTGTTGTTTGCTAATTTGTAATCTTTTTTAAACTCATGTCAAAAGAAAATGATTTTTTAAATTTCGGAGCTTAATATTTTTTCTAATTTTATAGTATATTTTAATTGAGTTTCTATATTTCATTTTTTTATGTTTTCTAATGAAAAATCTATTTCAGATAAATCATTTTCATCTAAATCATATTCTATATTTTTTATTATTTTTTTTGTGGGAGTAAATCAAAATTTCATGTAAAGATTTATAGTACTTGCTTTTTGTGTATGTTCAATATAAGCTAGAAAAAATCTATTATCTAATTTTGCTATAGTTTCATATATTTCATACATTATTTTCCCAAATCATTTTCCTCTGAATCTAGGCTCAATCTCTATCATCATATGTTCCGTTGTATGAAAATCTTTTGAAGTATATGATGTTTTTTCCATTTTTCAGATTTCTAATCATTCTTTATTAAATAATTCTATAGAACTTTTTTTATGGTTTATTCTAATACTGATATTATGAGTTTTTTCAATTTCATCTATAATTAAATCTAGGGAACTAAAGTTTTCTATTTTTTGATTTCATACTACATGTATAACTTTTTCAGAAAAAAAATCTTCAGCTTCATCAATATCTCATAATCAATCTTTTGCAAGCATTTGTTCCCAATATTCAGGAGAATTTCTATCTTCTAACATAATTTCATTGTTTAAAATATTTTCTTAATTTTATTATATTTTTGAGTTTTTAGCAAATATTTGAATTTTAAAAAAAATCATTTTGACAAAAATATGTAAATCTATTAAACTAAAGTTATTAAATATTAATTTTTATTTATGATAATAAAAAATAAAAAAGCTTTTACATTAGTGGAATTAATTATAGTAATAACTATATTAGCAATACTAGCTACTATATGATTTATGAGTTATCAATCTTATATTGCTGATT
>JAVHPF010000037.1:0-3161 GCA_036170435.1 Patescibacteria group bacterium | reverse complement strand
AAATGCATTTCTTCAAATTTTTCTATTGTATTATTTAGGCTTTCAGTATTTTGACTAGAAAAGAAAAGTCCAGTTTCATTTGCGACAACAGTTTCCAAAGCTCATCATTTTCCGTAAGCTATAACTGGAGTTCAACAAGCCATTGCCTCAAGTGGAACAAGCCCAAAATCCTCATCAGGTGGAAATAAAAAAGCTTTTGCTTTTGAAAAATATCTAGCTGTTTCCGCGCGTGTTATATTTAATTTCCATTCTATGTTGGCTTTTGATTTAGCCTTTAATTCTCTATATAATTTATTATCAGTATTTGTAACAATTACTATTTTTTTTCAATTTTCATTAAAAGCATCAACTATTAAATCAAATTTTTTATAAGGAATAACTCTTCCTACGTATAGATAAAAATCTTCCTTTTCGCTAGAAAAGATTAATTTATCTGTATCAATTCCAGGATAAATTACACTTGCTTCCCTATCATAATATTTTTTAACTCTGGCTCGCGTATTTTCTGAATTTGAGATAATAAAATCTGATCTTTGAGCTGCCACAAAATCCCATTCTCTTAATTTATGAACAATACTTGGCATCAAAAATGAAGCTATTTTATTCAAAAATCAAAACTCCATCATATTTAAGTATTCATGATAGTGACTCCAAAAATATCTAGTTGGAGTATGACAATAAGTAATTTGAAGAGTTTCTGGTTTTGTAATAACTCATTTTGATTCAGCTGAAGAACTTGAAATAACTATATCATACTCTGATAAATCAAAACTTTCAAAAGCTAGAGGTCTCAAAGTTAAAGCCAATTTATGAGATTTATTAAAGAAAGGAATTTTTTGAATAAAAGAAGTCGTAATTTTCCTTCAAGCAAAAATAGGGTTTTTATCTTGATAAAAAACAGATGTGAAAATATCTGCATTTGGGAAAAGTTCCATAATATGAGACAAAACCATTTCAGCACCACCCCAGTCCTTTATCCAATCAGCAACAATAGCAATTTTTTTGTTTTCTAACATATTAATAAGAAATTATTCAAGTTAATCTAAATCATTCTATTTGCTTTGCAATTTTATCTTCTGTAAGTTTTGTTCAATATAATGAAGATAAAATCAGAATATCATCTATTAATTTTCATTCCTTTCATGATTCAAATTCACGAACATATGCAAGCATAATTGTTTGTAATTGAATTTTTTCTGGGAAATATTGAAATAAATATTTTAATATAAAAGCAGAATATTTTTCTGATATTTCATAATTATTTCATTTACAGGTAAATAATCATAAATTCTCTAATTCTGATATAAGTAAAGAATTTGCTCATAATTCATTAAATCAATTATAATACTCAAATAATTCTTTTAATTTATCCTTTTTAATACTTGTTTTATAAACTTTTAATATTTTTCACATGAAAATATTTTTAGGACAATTATAAAACTCCAAATTATTATTTGGTTTTAGTAGTTCAAAAACTTTTCATCAAACGTTTCAAGAAAATATATTTCAAGCCATTTCAGAAAGTCTAGTTCAAAAATCTAAGTTATTTAGTTTAGTCATAATTTTATTTTTCTCTTTTTTTAATATATTCAGTTAGGAAATTTAGTTTTTCTGAATTTAAGAAGCTTATTTCAGATAATGCATTGCTTATTAAATTATCTAGATTTTTCTTAGATTCTTCTAATCAAAAAACTGAAACAAATCATTTTTCTTCTCCTCAAACAGATTTTCAAGTTGTTTCCAAACTTCCCTCAACATCAAGTATATCGTCTTTTAATTGAAATGCAAATCCTATATTTTCAGCATATTTGTCTAGATTTTCTTCTTTCTCTGACATTTTTCAAGCAATATTAAATCATCCTAAAACTGAAGATTTAATCAAAGCTCAAGTCTTTTTTGAATGAAGACTTCTAAGTTGCTCAAAAGATAAATTTTTAAAGTTCTCTTCTTCATAGAACATGTCGTCCATTTGTCATCAAACCATTCCAAAAAAACCTATACTCCTTGATAAAAGTTTTGATAATTTTTTAGATAAATATGAATTATCAATTTCTGATATTATTTCAAAAGCTAAACTATTCAATAAATCACCAACTAAAATTGCCGTATATTCTCAGTAAGCTTTCCAAGTTGTTGGTTCTCATCTTCTGAAATCATCATTATCCATAGCAGGTAGGTCATCATGAACAAGAGAATAAGCATGGATTAATTCTAGTGCAATAGCAAATTTTACTACATCATCACTAGATTTTATATCATTCAATGATTTTCAAGAAAAAGCAAAAAAGAATTCTAAAGCCAAAATTGCCCTTATTCTCTTTCATCACTTGCAAGCATACAAAGAAGCCTCTTTCAATTTTTCAAGTCACATAGAGCTAGTTTGACTAGCGAAATATGTATTTAAATAATCTTTTATAGAAGCATCTATAAAATTTTTATAATCAATATACCAAGTTGGAAGCATAAAGGAGAAATTAAAAATTATTTACCAAAATTTCTTTTAGAAGAATTGAAAAAATCTATAACTTTATCTAGTTCTTCTTCATCAAATTCTGGCCATTTTTTTTGAGTAAAATAATATTCACTATAAGCAGAATCATAGAGTAGAAATCCTGAATGTCTTATGTCTCAACCAGTTCTAACTATAATATCTGGAATAGGAAAAGCTGATACGTCTAAATAATTTCTAAAACTATCTTCATCTAGTTCTTCAATATTTCATCACTCTTTAATAAACTTCTTGATTCATCTGATTATTTCATCTTTTCATCCATAATTTAGAGCTAGAATAAATGTAATTCCAGTATTTTCTTTAGTTTTATATTTGATTTTTTTTAGAATTTCTTGAGATTCTTGTGGAAGTTGTTCAAGATTACCGACTGTTTCAAATCTAAGTCATTTTTTTATCATTTTAGATAAATATGATTCGATATTATTTATAAGTTTTATTAGAAATTCTATTTCATCTTTTGGTCTATTTTTTAAGTTTTCTGTACTTAGAGCCCACATTGTAATATATTTTATTCACTTAGCTTCTGCTAAATTTATAATTTTTTCTACATTATCAGCTCAAGCCTTATGTCACATAAAGGCAGGTAAAGATTTCTCTTTAGCCCACCTTCTGTTTCAATCCATTATTATTGCAATGTGATTTATCATGC
>JAVHPF010000036.1:0-3246 GCA_036170435.1 Patescibacteria group bacterium | reverse complement strand
TTTGAGTAGTAATAGATGTAGAATTTGGAAATGGATATGTTCCAGCTATTTATGATGCGATTGAAGTAAAAGGTCACTCTGAAAAAGTAGTACTTGAAGTACAACAACAATTAGGTGATTGAGTAGTTAGAACAATAGCTATGAATACTGTTGATGGGCTAAAAAGAGGAATGGAAGTAGAAGCTACAGATTCTCCTATTAGAGTACCAGTTGGTCCAGGAGTTCTTGGTAGAATGTTCAACGTACTTGGTGATCCAATTGATGATTTGCCAGCTCCAAAAACTGAAAAGTTAGATCCAATTCACAGAGCTGCTCCATTATTTAAAGATTTATCTACAAAAGCAGAAGTTTTTGAAACAGGTATCAAAGTAGTAGATCTTATTGCACCAATGGTAAAATGAGGTAAAGTTGGTCTTTTTGGTTGAGCATGAGTAGGTAAAACTGTTATTATGCAAGAGTTAATTCATAACATAGCTTCAGGGCACGGATGATATTCTGTTGTTGCTTGAGTATGAGAAAGAACAAGAGAATGAAATGATCTATATCACGAAATGAAAGATTCAGGAGTTATTGATAAAACTGCAATGGTATTTGGACAAATGAACGAAGCTCCAGGACCTAGAGCAAGAGTTGCTCTAACTGGTCTAACTATGGCTGAATATTTCAGAGATGTAGAAAAAAGAGATGTACTATTATTCGTAGATAATATATTCAGATTTACTCAAGCTGGTTCTGAAATATCTGCACTTTTAGGTAGAATACCTTCAGCTGTATGATATCAACCAACACTTGCTACTGATATGGGTGCTCTTCAAGAAAGAATTGCTTCAACTAAAGATGGTTCAATTACTTCTGTACAAGCAGTTTATGTTCCTGCTGATGATCTTACTGATCCAGCTCCAGCTGCAACATTTGCACATTTAGATTCAACTATCGTATTAAATAGATCTATTGCAGAACTTGGTATTTATCCAGCTGTAGACCCGCTTGACAGTACTTCTACTGTTTTAGATCCACTAGTTGTTGGGGAAGAACATTACAATGTAGCTAGAGAAGTTCAAAGAATACTTCAAAAATATAAAGAATTACAAGATATTATTGCTATCCTTGGTATGGATGAATTATCTGAAGAAGATAAATTAACTGTAGCAAGAGCAAGAAAAATCAGAAATTTCTTATCTCAACCATTTTTCGTAGCTGAACAATTTACATGAGCTCCATGAGTTTATGCTAAATTAGGAGATACTGTTTCTGGTTTCAAACAAATTATAGATGGTAAATTAGACCATGTTTGAGAAGGATATTTCATGTATAAAGCTAATATTGAAGCAGTTATTGCTAAATATGAAGCAGATCAAAAAAAAGATTAATATAACTAAAAAACTATGAATTTAAAAATACTTTCATTTGCGGGTAAGACTATAGAAATAGCGAATGCTATTTCTCTTACTATAGACACAAAAATGGGGCAAATTACTGTTCTTAATTCACATTCTCCTCTTATTACAGCATTAAAACCTTGTGTTGCTTATATCAAATATTTTGATGAAAACAATATGCCGAAAAGGGATGATTTTGCTATTGGTGGTGGAATACTTGAAGTATCTTGAACTAATGTAAAAGTATTAGCTGATATGCTTATGGATATAGATGAAGTTGATTCTGATAAAGCGACAAATGCTATCAAAAAAGCTGAAGAACTTATGTTGAAATACAAAGATTCTACAGATAAAATTGATATGGAAAAATTTGTAGAAGCTGAAGAAATGCTAATGAAATCTATAGCACAATTAAAACTTAGTGAATTAAAATAACAAAAAAGAGTAGAGAAATCTACTCTTTTTTTGCTTTAAAAATTAAATTATGCTAAAATTAAGAAAATATTAATTTATAAACATATAATTCTATGTTAGAAAAAGCACAAGATAAACTTGGAATACAAGAAAATAAAGAAAAACCAAGTTCAAAAGCAAAAATAGAAACTACATCACTTGGTGTTGATATACTAAACTCTGATATTTCAGCAGGGCAGCTTTTTGAAGCTGAGGCAAAATGACCAAATATTATGAATAAATTTGCGAAAAAAATAGATGACAAAACTTATAATATAGATTTTTGAACAAATAAAAGTATTGAAAATAATATAGGACTTTCAGAAGTTATGCCGGAAGAAGTTAAAAAAGTACATATTATTTGAGAAAAAAAAGGAAGAAAATATGATTTAGTTTGAATTAGACAGGGAACAAAGGGATGATTTTATGATGAGAAAGGTAAATATTTAGCTATATTCAATGGCTTTAAGGTAGAAGTCTTAGAATCTTATACTCCTGAAGAATTAGCAGAAAAACAAAAAGAAAATGATGAAAAAATATCAAGTTTATCTGCGGATTCTAAATTTGATGATTTTAGAACAAAATTTGGAGAAAAAGAATTATCTTCAATTATAAAAAAGGGAATAGAATACGGAATTGATCCTATGTTTTTAATATCTTTGAGATCTATAGAAAATTGATGAGTTGGAAGACAATTTTGAGTTATGAACCCCTCAATGGATACATTTGATGGACAATTAAATATGGCTTGTAGAATAGTTCAAGATAATATGAATAAATATAAAAGAGTAACTGGAGAAAATCCTCTTGCAACAGCTGATACTTTTTCTTGAGAATTTGTTGCTTATTTATCAAATATTTATGCTCCAATTTGAGCATCAAATGACCCAACTAATCTAAATAAAAATCATTTTATAAATCTTATATCAAGCTACTCTAAATATACTTGATATGATTTTGGAAACACTGATACTTTGCTAGCTAAAGCATCTGAAAGTAGAACTAAATGGCAAACGGCTTTTGACCGAGATAGTTTAGAATGAACAACAAACCCTGATGAACTTATTGCAAGTCTTTCAAAATATTTAGGGAAGAAATATGTTCTTTGATGAGATGGAGTAAATTGAATAGATTGTAGCCAACTTATTATAGAATGATTAAAAGACAAGTGAGTTGTAAATTCAAATTTTGATACAACAGCTGAAAATTTATCTAGATTTACTAAGCAAAAAGATCCATCACAAGTACAAAAATGAGATTTGGTATTTTTATCTACACCAGAATGACATATAACTCATATTGAAATAGCAACTTGAAGATTAGAATGAAATAAAATTCCTATTATAGATGCTTCAACTAATGCTTGATCAGTAACTTATAGAGAACAAACATTAAACCAAAAAGTATCTGTAGG
>JAVHPF010000035.1:0-3274 GCA_036170435.1 Patescibacteria group bacterium | reverse complement strand
TTTAATAATTTCTTATATTTTTCACAGAATCTCTAACATCTTCTATTACATCATCAGTTTCTTTCATAAGATATTTTTTTCTTCTGTCATCGAGAACTTTACTTCTTTGGTCTTTTAATAGTGCTAAAATCTTGTATGGTTTTGCTACAAAATGGAATATTCTTACATTGTCTTTTTGTTGTTCAAGTACTATATTTCAATATCATAGTAAATTAGCCCAAAATCAGTCAGCAAAACTGTCTATTTTCATAAGCCTGTAAGCATCAATTACTTCTATATCATCCATTAGAATTAAAGATGCTTTTATCATAATTATTTGGTCGTTGTGGATAATCATCATTTCATTGTAATTTTCCCAAAAAGCGAAAATTATTTTTATGAAACTATAAATTATTATAACAAGTATTATAGGTAGAGCTATATAAGTAGTAGTTTCTGGTCATAAATTTCATTTTATATTTAGTGTAGCATAGTATATTGCTAATCATAAAATCAGGAAAAAAAGAGCTTTTACTAATTTTGCAAATAGTGTTATGAAATGTCTTCTTACTATTGTATAATTTTGGTGATTTTTTTTCATATTATGTAAGAGTTAATATTATAATAGTTGATAGAGCAAAAAGAATACACATTAAAATAGTTGTTATTATGAATACTCTATTGTAAGCACATTTTATTCATTCTATTCAAGTATGTTCTATATGTCTTCTATTTATTATTCTTAATCTAAAAATTATAAATCGATATATTAGTAATAGAAATATAAATAAGGCAAATATAATTAAATAGGTAGTCATAATATTTTAAATTTTATTTATATAAATTATATCGAAATTATACTGATTTACTTTTTAAATCAAGGGAATATCAAATTTTATATTTTTTTGACAAAAAAGCTTTTTTTCTTATATTTAAGCTAAATTTTATTTAATTTAACAAGACAAGTAAGTTTAATGACAAAACCAGCTATAGTTGATGACTATTATTCACACATAAATACTTCTGAAGATAAAACTTCTTCATCTAATAATTCTTCAAATGCTCCTAAAATAAAGGTAAAAATCAAAAATATAAAAGAAGAAGCAATTCAAAAAGAAGAATTAACTATAAAGAAAGAAACTATAAATTTCAAAAAAGAAGAGACTCCTAAAAAAGCCTCTATTAAATCATTTGTAAAAAATGAACAAAGAGCAATTCTTGAACCAGTTTCAAAGGAAGCTCCAAAGAAAAGTCTTTTTGTTAAAAAAGAAGATGTTGTTGCTAAACAAGCAGAAGCTCCAAAGAAATTTGCTCCTAAAGGGGATTTTAAAAAGAAAGATTTTTCAGCACCAAAAAGAGATGATAATTTTAAAAAAGATGATTTTAAATGAACAAAATCAGAAAATGTTAAAAAAGTTCCAAATTTGGATTTATGAGATGAAGAATTAGGGGACGATGTAGTTGTTGCCGAACTAGATTTTGTTAAACCTGCATATTCATTCAAGAAAAAAGAAGATGTAAAATTATCAGGAAAGAAAACAAAAGTTTGGTCAGATGAAGATGCTAAAGCTAAAAAACCTTTTTTCAAAGATGCAAGAACTGGAAAACATAGAAATAAAGATATTTTTCATTCTGATGATGATAGTTTCACTAGATCAAAAAAATTAAAAGATGCTGTAAAACAAGAAAAAAATATTGAAGATATTGCTCAAGATCTTACAGATAGAACAGGGGAAACTATTATTGTTCCAGATGTATTAAACTTAAAAGAATTTTCAGAAAAAATTTGAGTTCCTTTAGCTAAGCTTATGGCTGAGTTCATGAAAAATGGAATGATGGTAAACTTGAATTCAAAAATTGATTTTGAAACTGCTTCTATTATTGCAGATGCTTTTACTATAAAATTAGAAAGAGATATTTCAGCGGGTTTCGCTGTTGAAGATTTACTAGAATGAGATATCACGGCTTTACTAAAAGAAGATAACCCAGAAAAATTAATAAAAAGAGCACCGGTCGTAAGTATAATGTGACATGTAGATCATGGTAAAACATCTTTACTTGATTATATTAGAAAAACTAAAATCGCAGCTAAAGAGGCTGGTTGAATTACTCAAAGTATTGGTGCTTACCAAGTAGAAACAAATGGGGAAAGAATTACTTTTCTTGATACTCCAGGTCATGAAGCCTTTACTGTGATGAGAGCGAGATGAGCTAAGTCAACAGATATTGCTATTCTAGTAGTAGCAGCTGATGAATGAGTAAAACCTCAAACAATAGAATCAATATCTCATGCTAAAGAAGCAGGAATTCCTATAATTGTTGCTATCAATAAAATGGATAAAGAATGAGCTAATATAGAAAAAGTTAAATCAGCTTTATCAGAACATGGTCTTATTTCAGAAGATTGGGGAGGAACAACTATTATGTGTCCAGTTTCGGCTAAAACAGGGGAATGAATAGATCATTTACTTGATATGGTTCTACTTGTTTCAGAAATGGCTGAATTCAAAGCAAATCCAGATAGATTTGCAATAGGAACAGTTTTGGAATCTCATTTAGATATCAATTTATGACCAGTTGCAACTGTACTTATAAATACTTGAACTATAAATGTTTGAGATGCTATAGTTTGTAAATCATCTTTTGGTAAATTAAGAACACTAAAAGATTTTGCTTCAAAAAATATTAAACATGCAGGACCTTGAGCTCCAGTACTTATTATCTGATTTGATAAAGTAGTAGAAGGTTGAGATATTGTTCAAGTAGTATCTGATATTGATACAGCGAGAAAAAAAGCTGCAGAATATAATGATATAATGGCTCATAGAAAATCTAAACAAGCAACTAGTATTGATATGATAATGTCTAGAATTAAATCTGGAACATTAAAACAATTAAAAATAGTAGTAAAAGCTGATACAAATGGTAGTTTAGAAGCTATTAAATGAGCACTTTGAAAATTATCAACTGATGAAACAAAAGTATCAATAATATTAGCTTGAGTTTGAAATATAACTGAATGAGACGCTCTTATGTGTTCTGGAAGTTCAGCAGTACTTATCTGATTTAATGTTGGATTAGTTTGAAGTGCTAGTAATGTTATAGAAAAAGAAAAAATTGAATATATAAATAGTAAAATTATCTATCATATTACAGATAGAATTGAAAAAATAGTTACTTGAATGTTAGATCCAAAAGAAGTAGAAGTTGTTCTATGAGAAGCTACACTTAAAGCAATTTTCTTTGATGATAAGAAATTTATGATTGTATGACTTGGATTAAAAGCTGAAAATAA
>JAVHPF010000034.1:0-3587 GCA_036170435.1 Patescibacteria group bacterium | reverse complement strand
TTGAAGATATAAGATCCCGAGTAAACGAAATAGTTTAAATTAAAACTTTTGTAAAACAATAAAAAATATGGTAAAATGAGATAAATTTATCATATTTTTTATTTTTATGAAAAAAGAATTCCAAGAAAATACTCCATGAGAAGAACAAATACTAAATAAAAAAGACACATTTTCAATACTTTGAGAATATATTTCTAGTAAAGTTTTAGACATAGTATCTAATACTAAAAATTTTGATAATTCATCAATTTATAATCAAAATATTCCATACTGAGATTGAGTTATTATTGAAGACTTTTGATACGATAATAGAGATAATAATGAATATGAAAAAAAATTAAATGATTTTCAAGAAAAATATAATAACAATAGAGAAAAACAAACAGATTTTTCAGTCCTATATAATTACCTTTATAATTTGCAAACTCAATGAATAGATATTATCAATAATGAAAAACTCGTTGAAGAAATAATAAATTTTTATATTTGGGAGTATCATTATAAAAAAAATAAACGTACCGTGTTATCACAAATAGAGCATATCATTGAATGCTATGCTTACTCAGTTGAGTTATGATTAGAATTTTTATTTACGAGTAATTTTTACAAACCTATAGAACTCATTGGAAGAACAAACAATTTTAAAATAATATTAGAATTATTAAAACAATTTAAAGATAATGGATTGTGAAATAATGATTTAATTGAACTACTTGCCCATAGTCAAAAAATAAATGATATAAGAGGAAAAAAATATGTTATTGATAAATTAAAATGAGTTGTAAAATTATTTTTAAGGTGCAAAGAATTATATTGAAATGAATATAATAGAATTTTCAGTATTTTATCAAATCAAAAGAATGGAAGCAATATTATTGAATGGATACATGATTTTTATCTCCAAACAGGACATTTAGTATCACTCTGAAGTATATATAGTATTTTAAAGAAAACAGATAATATATGATTTATTAATAAAATAATTTTTAATAAATATCTTCAATCTGCATTTCAGATTGAAAAACAACTCCATGAAGAATATCCTACCTTGAGTAAAAATAGTGAAGTTACAAAGGAACTGGTAGTAATGAGACTGAAAAATAGAGAATTTTTTGGTGCAAATCATTTAGCAAAATTTAAGTGAATTAATACATTAAATATTACAAATTTACTTAAATTATCACTGAATACTGATAAAGCATCTGATATATTGATAGGTTTATATGATGCCAACATTAAAGGAGTTTGATATAATGATAACAATTCAGATATAATAGCACTATTGTTTTGAATATTATGATTTTTGGAAGATAAGATACCAGAAGATATTAAGGTTGGAATTACTGATTTAGTGAGCAATAATAAAGATAAAATTTACTCAAAAATAAAAAAATATTACTCAGAGTTTTTAAATTCTTGAAAATGAACTGATGATATGAGAGTATTTTGTAAATCAGTAAAATCATTTTGATTATGAAATCTTTCACAGGCTCAAACATTAACAAATTTTTTATCAGTATTAAATGAAAAAGGGAATCCAAAAATAAACGAATTATTACAGTCTTTTGAGGAAAAAAATTCTAAACTATCAAATCAAGAAAAAACACATTTTTATAATATAAGTATAGATATATTAAAAGTATCACCAAAACTTTTGGAATCTTATTGAGAACTTATGGCACTTTTAGATCAAGAACAAACAAAATATTTTCTAGAAAATTTGTATACTCTTCACAATGTTTTAATTAACTTTGCATTACTGTCATGAAAAAAGTTTTGAGTTTTCAATGAATTTAAAAAAGAAGTAATATGAAAATTACTTAAAGATTGCAAAAACTGAAATATAACAGAAGTTTTAGAAAAAAATAAAAAAGAAATTCAGGATAAAATTATTTTGAAAGCAAAAAATAAATCTTGAATTATAAAAATCCCTGAAATTTTTAGCGAAGAAGCAATAGAAAATATAAAACAATTTTCTATCTACTATACAAATATACATGCTAGAAATAAAGAAAAAACAAAAATGATTTGAATGGCATTGTGATTAAAATTAAATTGATCATGGGAAAAATTTAGAAGTTTAGAAGAAATAAATTTTAATGAATATTTTGAACCAGAAACTGCTGGGTTCGCTTGAGAATACAAAACTAAATTAATTGAATTATTTTCTAAAAATTGATTACAATCTAAAGAGTTAAAAATTTTGCAAGAATCTATGAGTAATATTATGATATGAACTGCTGAAACTATAGATCAAAAATTAATAAATATAAAAAATCATATAACTAATCAATTAACAGATAGGGATGCATATAGTGAAGAAATGTATAAAATATTTGAATTATATAAAAAATATTGAAAAGATTTTTGAAAAGCACTTGCTTTAAAATTTCAAAGTTTTACAAAAAATATTACATTTGATAAAACTACGATTGAAATATTATCGCAACTTTGAGAATTAAGATCAACTCAGCAAGTAAAGCAAATTCAAGAACAAATTGATGTAGTAAAATGAGTTATTTGAATAAATGAGGATTTGACAAAAATAGATTTAGAAACTCCAATAAAAGAATGAAATGAATTATTAATTCCAAATCAAGAGATTATAAATATTTTTTCAAGACTTTGAGAAAATTTTAGTAGTAATTCTTGAGTTATAGCTTTATCTCAAGATGTTTCATATTTAACAGATTTAGTTTGAAAAGATAGACAAAAACAAGGAAATGAAAGAATATTAAGTAAGCAAGAATATGAATTAGCACTGAATTATTTAAACTCTATAAAAACCAAATTAGACTCTTTGTATAAATATTTATTTGACTTGGAGGAGATATTTAAAAATAGGTTTTGTGAAAAAGATAAAAATTGAAAAGATTGAGAGAAAAAAGAATTAGTAGTTAAAAAATTATATGAAAAAGAAGAATTACTCAAATCAAGAATAGAAGATCTTAAAAATGAAATACTGAAATCTCAAAATAAAGACTCTTGAACCATAGAAATGATGACAACAATGACAAGTTCTCTCACTGATGTAATTGCTAATATTAGATGATGTTTATGATGTCAAAAAAAAGAGTGTAATAATGATACCAATCTTAGATTTACAGCACCAAATGAATTTTTCATCATGTCTAAAAAAATTTGATCTCAAAAAAGTTTTACTGATCAACCAGTAACACTTTTAGAAAGTAATAATTGACTCGTTTTTATTTTAGATACTTTACGGGGAGAAACAAAAACAGCTGATATATTAATAGCTCATATTTTAGTATTATTAAAAAAGATAAAGCAAACAAAAAGAAAAGATATTCAGGTGCTTTTCCCAGCGAATGCTTCTGGGGGAGTTTGAATTACAGCTGAATATATGAGAAAAAGAATAAAAGAAGAGATTGATGATAAAATAGAAGTTCAAGATAATTTTCAGTTTAATATAAAGATTCCAAATCAAGATTTTTATGACCCTTATTATGAGTGGTGACATGGTAGATATAAAAAAGATGCAATCGTGAGTGGAATAATGATAAAATTAGGATAAATAAAAAAGAAAATTATTTTGCAATATAGATTAAAAATAATATACTCAAAAA
>JAVHPF010000033.1:0-3590 GCA_036170435.1 Patescibacteria group bacterium | reverse complement strand
AAGTATAATACATTTTGTACATAGCTGGAAATCCAAATATGGTCGATGAAGTAGTTTTGAAATTTCCGTCACAATGAGTAAATGATAAAAATATTTTGAGAGAAAGGTATGAAAAAAATATATATAGGAGTGTTTCTTGTGGGTACTCTTTTTTTATGAAATAAAATAAAAATGATGGAATAAGATAACATGGCAACCTACAAATGCGATTTTTCTTAAAAATATTGCAAAATCACATATTTTTTGTATAAATGGAAAGCCGAAATATTTTACAAAATTACATTAAAGAGTTTATTTTAACCTTAAATGAAGGACAACTAAGTTGTCTGTCCTTTTTTGAGGTTAAACTCTAAAATGTAAGATGTTTCGGCAAAATTCATCAAAAAGACTCTTTAGTTGTCCTTTTTTTAAATTTTGTCGAAACAAGAAAAACATATCAAAATTTATTTTGGCATATTATTTTTATAATATGCTTTTTTATATGAAAAAAATCTCTGATGAAGAACTTATTTATTTGTCTGAACTTATTAAATCCTGAGAACAAATTCCAGTAAAGTATAAAGAAATACTTTTTTGAAAAGAAACAGAAAAGAAAGAATATGAACTCAAATATGGCTGTAAACAAAGAGAAGAAGATATTATAGCTGAAACTTATGCTTGTCCTTTGCAAAAAACAAAAATGTTTTATCAAATGTCAGAAAGTGAAATAACTTCAAATTGATTTGCTCATAATATTCTAAAAGTTATTGATTATAAAGAAACCATCAGAAATGAAGATACTTATATAAATACTTGATGGCTCAATAAAATTATTTTTTGAGATAATTTACAAGTTTTAAAAACACTTTTAGAAGATGAACTTCTTCAAAAACAAATCAAAGAAAATGGATGAATTAAACTCATCTATATTGATCCCCCTTTTGCAACTAAATCAGATTTTACCAGTTGAAAATGAGAAAAAGCATATACCGATAAAATAGCTTGATCTGAGTTTATAGAATTCATCAGAAAAAGACTGATTCTCATGAGAGAGCTTTTAGCTAATGATGGAAGTATTTATGTGCATTTGGATTATAAAAAATCACATTATATTAAAATCATATTAGATGAAGTTTTTTCAGAGCATAATTTTAAAAATAATATAATTTGGAAAAGAGATACTCCAAGGTGAGCTAAAGCAAAAAGTAAACATTTTTCAAGAGTATCTGATGTAATATTAACTTTTGTAAAAACAAATAATTATATATGGAATCCTCAATTTAAAGATTATAATGAAAAAATGATGAAAAGATATAAAACTGATAAAAATTGAAGAATGTACAGACTTTGAGATTTATGAGATTATTCTGAAGAGTCTATTAAAAATTTTGAAACACAATGAAAAATATATATTACAAAAAATTGAAAAAAACAATTAATTAGATTTTTTGACGAAGAATTTTGAGAACCAATAAGTGATATTTTTATTGACATACCTTTGGTGAATCCAATGGCTGAAGAAAGAGTAAATTACCCAACTCAAAAACCCGAAGCACTTTTAGAAAGAATTATAAAAGCAAGTTCAAATCCTTGAGATATAGTTTTGGATGCATTTGCTTGAAGTGGAACGACTATTGCAGTTGCTGAAAAATTGGGGAGAAAATGGATTGGGATTGATTGTTGAAAATTGGCAATTTATACAGTTCAAAATAGATTGATGAATTTGAAAAAAGAGATTTGAAACAAATGAGAGTTATTAAAACCAGCTCCTTTTGCTGTGTATAATGCTGGACTCTATGATTTTAAAATACTTTCCAATCTTGATTGGCCAACTTATAAATGGTTTGTGCTCAAACTTTTTGAATGTAAAAAAGAAGAAATAAAAATTGATAGTTTTATCGTTGATGGAAAACTGGGACTTGATTATGTCAATGTGTTTGATTTTAACCATGGAATTGAGTGAAAATCACTTGATTATGGCTATATTCATCATTTGGATGATATTATCTGAAACAAAATTTGAAAAAAGTTTTATATTATAGCTCCAGCAACCAAAGTAGATTTTCTCGAAACAACAGTACATTATAATGGAAAAGAATTTATTATTTTAAGAGTTCCGTATAGTATCATAAACGAATTAAATAAAAAAGATTTTGAAAAAATTATTCAGCCAAAAAGTGAAGCCGATGTAAATAATACCGTTGAAGCCGTTTGATTTGATTTTATCAGATCTCCAAAAGTAGAAGTGGAATATTTGAGTGATGATAAAAATGTGTATATAAAAATAAATACTTTTCATTCAAAAGTTATTTCAAGCAAAAGAGTCGAATATGAAAATCTTGAAACTCTTTCGAGTGTGATTATTGATTACGAATATAACGGAGATTATCTTCATTTTGAAGAAGTGCTTTTTGCTGATACTATAAAGAAAAATGATTATAAAATCACTCTTGATAAATCGAGATTAGAAAAAGATTGTATGATAGTATATATTGATATCTTTGGAAACGAAAAAAGAGAAAAAATTAATTTACATACTTTTAATCACCAATAATATGTCAATAAAAATATGAAACGAAGATCTTGTTTTACATATATCATCTTCGTATGATTTAAAAAATTTTCATCCAAATAAATATGATGATTTTCTTGATAGATTATGTTGAAATAGAGAATATCAAAAAGAAGCAATAAAAGTGGCTTGTATCTATATGCTTGGATGAAAATATAAAAATCTTGAAGAACTCGCAGAAGAAAATTATAACAAAAATTCTTCACTCAGAGAAAAATACGAAAACATAAAAACTTTTAAAAATAAGTTGCAATTAAAAGAAAAACTCAGCTCTAATATTGATCTCGCAACGGGAACGGGAAAATCTTTTGTTATTTATTGAATTGCTCAAATTATGCTTTGTGAGTGAAAAATTGATAAAGTTTTAGTTTTGTGCCCATCAGTTACCATTGAAAATGGACTCACAAAAAAGTTTAAAGAACTCGCTTCGAGAAAAGATCTCAAAGATTTATTACCAAAAGAAAGTAGTTATAAAAATCTAAGAATTATTCAAGCTGTACAAACGATTGAAAACGGAGATATTTGTATTGAAAATATTCACTCAACCTATAAAAACACAAAATCAGCTATTTGAGATAGTATCTTATGAATATGAGAAAAAGTTCTTGTTTTGAATGACGAATCGCACCATATTTTTAGCAAAGAAAATAAAGATTTAAAAAAATGGTATGAGTTTTTGAGTGATGTTGATTTTAATTTTAAATATATTGTTTGATTTACTGGAACTCCTTATATAGAAAATGAGTATTTTTGTGATGTTATTTATAGATATGATATTTTAAAATGAATTGAAAATAAATTTATTAAAGATGTTGCCTATATAAAAGATAGTGAAATAAAAATTGATACAGAAACGAGATTACAAATTATTTTTCAAAAGCATAATCAAAATAAACAAAAATATTACAAAATAAAACCAATTACGATTTTTGTTTCAAAAGATATAAATAATTGTGAAATAGATAAAAAAATAATTATTGATTATTTAGTGAAAAATGAAAATATATCTCAAGTAGAAGCTGAAAAAAGAGTGTTAATA
>JAVHPF010000032.1:0-3600 GCA_036170435.1 Patescibacteria group bacterium | reverse complement strand
CAGAATTTTTATGAGGAACAGCTTTAAATACTTTTAGAGCATTATTTACTTTATCTCCATATGCTTTTTTAAGATCTTCTATAATATTTCCTCTAGCTTGTCTTATACAGAAAGGACATTCAGGATCAGTATATTCAACTAAAGTTATTTTAGCATCTTTATTTCCTTCTATATAAGCATCTTTTTTGATAGCAGCAATTTCGTCAGCACTTAATTTAGAATTAGCAGCTTCTGGAGCAGCAGCTGTATCATCAGCTTTTTTAGGTTCTTCAGTAGTTGTTTTAGGAAGTTTTCCTTTATTTTCTTCTACAAATTTTTTGATTTGGTCAATTTGTTGAGAAAGTTGAATAGCTTGAGCTTCATTAGCTAATTCATAATTAGCTTTACCACCAAATTTAGAATATTCATTAGCCATTATTTTTTCAAAATTTTGATTTGAAAAGTAGTAAGCAGAAGCGATATTAGATATAATAGAAACTACAAGTAATGCTATAACAACACATCTTTTAGGATCTTTTTTTACTGCATCTTTTTTAGCAGAAGTATTTGTATTTTGTTCAGTCATTATTACAAATTTAATAAAATAAAATATTTTAAGGCGGGGAAATGATAACCACAATAAGATTTAAAACAAGTTTTTTATTAAAAAAATATGTAAAAAAAGTTTTACTTTTTTCTATATTATTTTATATTTAATTTTAATAAATTTGAATTATTAATAATATTATATGTATAGTAAGCCATTTTATATAGAAAATCCTGTTTGAAACAATGCATTTTCTTTTGATGAAAGAAAAAATAAAAAGTTATTTGTGACAAGTGAAATTAATTGAAATTTAGAAGATTTAAAACTATGAAATGAAATAGTTTTTGAGGATTTTTATTTTGATTCTAATTTAGTTTCTTTTAGTTGACTTCAAAATTTTGTAAGATTTGACTTTAAGGGGAAAGAAGTAATTATTTTTGATAATCATAATCATGCTTTTTATTTTTGGGCAGAAGCTTATTATAGATGAATTATAGGAATAAATTCTAATCTAATTCATATTGATGAACATTCTGATATGAGAGATCCAGAAATTTATCCTAGTTTTTTAGATAATTTGCAAGAAATTTTTGAATATACGAATTTTGTTTTGAATGTAGGAAATTATATAATTCCAGCTAAAAAATTAGGAATTATTAACGAAATCTATCAAATAAGAAGCGAAGCAAATATAGATGATTTTTCTTTTGAAAACTTAGATAAATCAGTTTCAAATATTCTTAATTTAGATGTAGATTTCTTCTCACCAGGACTTGATTATATGAATTATGATAATAAGATAGCTTTTGTAAAAAAGTCTATAGAAAAAGCAAATTTTATAACAATAGCAACTTCGCCTTTTTTTATAGATCAAGAATTAGCAATAAAAGTTATAAAAGAAATATTTGAGAAATAATCCCCCGGCTTTCAGCCACCCCCTTGTTAAGGGGGACTTAGAAAAATAAAAAAAGTCCCCCTTAACAAGGGGGATTAATTTAATTCTATATCAATATGTTTTATTTCTGGATATTTTGCTTTAATGTTTTTTTCTAATTGGTCTATATTCTTTCAAATTAACCTTGGAACTCTATCAGCATAATCTACACAGAATTTCAAAAATTCTTGATAATCACTTTTTAAATATTCATATTCTTCAGCTAAAAATCAGTTATTATTTATTTCTCTCATAAGTGATGAACCATTAAATTCTGCATCACATTTGATTATATAAGCATCAAAGTCAATTATTTCTGATTTGAAATCAACAACTGATTTTATAAGTGGATCTGATTCAATTAGCTCAATTATATCATTTTTTGTTTCTTCATCTATAGCTCTTCACATAAGATAAGATTTGTTTTCTATAATTAAAAGTACAGCAACGCATCCAAGAAGTATTCAAATTATTATAGAACCTATACTATCAAAATATAAAATTCCAGTAATACTTGATAAAAATATTGCCATAAAGGCTATAAATACTCAAAATACAGCAACTGAATCTTCTAAAATTACAGCTAAACTTGCATTATCTGCTTCTCTTACAGATTCGATAAGTCATAAATCTTTTTTATAAACTGATTTGATTGCAATAAGTAAAGTTGCTCATTCTACGATGAAAGCTATAGCTAATATGATATATGAAAGATTTGGATTTTCTACAGCAACAGGGTGAAAAAGTCATTCTATTCCGTGATAAATTGTAACTCATGCTCAGACAAAAAATATTCAACAAGCTGATAATATAGCCCAGAAAAATCTTTCTTTTCAATACCCATAAGAAAAATTTTCATCTGCTTTTTTCTTTGATTTTTTAATTCAAATATATAGAAGTAATTGGTTAGCAGTATCTGCTATACTATGAATTGCTTCTGAAAATAAGGCACCAGATCAGGTGAAAAAAAATCAAATAAACTTTATTATTGTAATAAAAAGATTTCAAAATAAAGCAGAAATTACAGCTATTGTTCAAGCTTGTTTTACGGAGCCAGGAGTCATACAATGTTTTTGTGAAAAAATAAAAATTGTAATTTCAACTATATAGATATTTATAATTTAGTCAAAAATAAAAATCTCCAAATTTAATTTTGGAGATTTTTATAGTAAAATTATCTAATTTCTTTTATATCATTGTATAATTCTATAAAAAAGTTTTTATATCATTCGGCTTTTTTTCACATATTTGATAAATCAAGATTTTGCAAATATTCTCATAATTTTTCAAAATCATCTTCGTTCATATAAGATAAATATCAAATTAATTCTATTTTTACATCATTGCTATATTTATTTATTTCTTGGATTTTTTCAGCTTTTATGGCACTTCTATCAATTCATTCGATAAAAAGATATTTATCATTTGAATTTCTTTTCTCTGTATTATGTCTATTAAATATAGGCAATATATGATTTATAGAAATTTTATATCATTTTGATATTCAAGAAGATAAATTTTTTAATGTTTGTAATAAACTAGATTTATCTAATTTGTATTTTGATTCTCATAAATCACTTATATCCGTAATTTTTTCCAATCAAGTTTCATCAAATAATTTTTGTTTTTCTCAAGAGCTTAATAATTGAATAGTTGATGTTATGAATTCATCTTTATCGTGATTTCATCATATAAAAGAATCATTGTAAACTGAATCATTTTCTCATGAAGTTATTATTCATTTTCAAAAATCTATAATATATGTTTCATAATTATTTTCTCATAGTTTTTTAAACATTATATTTCTAGGATTTTGTCATAAATCTCTATGATAAATTCATTTTTTATGCATTTCTCCTAAGAAATACTTTATTTCTCTTGTTAAATCTAATCATGTAGCTTCATTAAAAATTGTAAGTTTTTGAATATTTTCTTTGTATTTCTTTAGTAAAAATAAATTTTCATTATGTTCTCATCTTTGATTTGATGGATTTTCTGAAATATATCAATTTTCATACAAAAATGAATAAAAATTTAAAACTTGATTTTCCGCTTCTGTATCATTCGAAAAATTAATTTCTTTTAGTGTTCAATCATTATTACAGATATTTTTAATTATATCTTTACTTGAATAAGAATA
>JAVHPF010000031.1:11597-16369 GCA_036170435.1 Patescibacteria group bacterium | reverse complement strand
GATGTTATAGAAATAGATGCAGCAAGTCATACAGGTGTAGATAATATCAGAGAAGAAATCATAGAAAAAGCAGTTTTTCAACCAAATATTGCAAAATATAAAATCTACATAATAGATGAAACTCATATGTTATCAAAATGAGCTTTTAATGCTTTACTTAAAATTTTAGAAGAACCTCCAGCTCATGTAAAATTCATACTTGCAACAACGGAAGTAAATAAAATTCCTGAAACTATTTTGAGTAGATGCCAAAGATATGATTTCTCAAAAATCACAAAAAATGACATCAAAAAAAGATTAGAATTTATAGCTCTAGAAGAACAAATTGAAGCTGATCCAAAAGCTATAGATTATATTATAAAAAACAGTGATGGATGACTTAGAAATGCAATAAGTCTTTTCGAACAATTTATAATTTGATGAAAAATAAGTTTTGATTTTATCAAAGCTAACCTGTGACTTGTATCAAGTGAAAAAATAGAAGAAATAGTTAATAAAATATTAGCAAAAGATAGAACAATTCTCCATGAAATCAAAGAAATTCAAGATTCTGGAGTAAATATGAAATTATTATTCAAAGATATTTTATTTTTTCTTAGAGATAAATTAATAGAAGATTTTGTGGCTTGATCAGAAAAAGCTTCAAATTTAAAACTTTTAAATTTATTATCTGATGCCTTTGTAAAAACAAAAAACTCTTTTGATGAAATACTACCATTTTTTATAGCAATTATTACTTTTATTTCAGGTGATAGTTTAGTGGAAGAACAAAGCCCCCCTTATTATTGAAATGTATCCTCTGGACAAGGGGGAAAACGAGGTACGACTAGGGGGATTGAAAAAACAAAAATTCAAGAACAAAATCCCCCTGTAGTAAACGACATCCCCCTTATTAAGGGGGACTTGAAAAAACAAGAAAATGTAGATTTTGATGATGTTTTTTCTGTATTTTGAAATGAAGACCCTATAGTATGAGAAGCTATTATTATAGAAGAAAAACCAAAAGTACAAAATTCTAATTCTTGAAATTTTAATATAGAATTACTTTTCCCAGAACTTAAAAAAGAGGCAGGGAAGGCATTTCTATCACTTGCTATAAAATGAAGCGAAACTTATATAAAAGATAATAAACTTCATATCAAAGCAAAAACTAAATTTAACTTTGACAAAATAAATACAGTTGATAATATAACTCTCTTGAATCAAAAACTAATCAACTTAGGATTTGATTATCAAGTTAAAGTAGAAATGTAATCATAAAAAAATATGGCAGAAAAATTCTATAATTCTGATTGAAATCCAGAAATGTTTAGGAAAAATATTCCTCATATTTCTCACGCTGTAATTAGAAAATTAGCAAGAACAATATGAACAACTAAAATTGAAATTTTAGAAAATATAATCCTAGTTTTAGAAGATTGAACTGAGGAGGAAAAATCAAAATGAAATATAATTGATTTAATATCATTAGAACAATTAAAAGATTATACTTACGAATAAAATTAATTTTTAAACATTTTTAATCTATGAAATTCAACAATCCACTTTACGAAAACGAAGAACTTACTTATGAAGATGTATTTATATTTCAAGAATATTTTGAATGAAAATCTAGAATTACTGATACTGATATAAACCCAAATGATAATCTCAGGACTCATATTCCTCTTATTTCAGCTAATATGAATGCTGTTACAGGGAAGAGGATGGCTGAAACTTTGGCTAGATATGGATGACTTGGAGTTTTACCTCAAGATATGGAAATAGAAAAAATGCTTGAAATAGTAAATTTTATCAAATCAAGAAATATAAATTTTGATACTCCTTTGACTGTGAAAAAATCAAATAATGTCAGAGATGCTCTAGGAATAATAAACAAAAGAGCTCATAAATGTGTAATTATGGTGGATGAAAATGAGAAACCACTGTCTATTTTTACACCAAGTGATTTAGAAAAATATGAACAATTCACAATTTTAGGAAATATAAATAAGAATTTTTTAGTTACTGCAAATGAAAATATAAGCCCTGAAGAAGCTTATAATAAAATGCTTGAAAAATGAATTTCAGCTTTACCTATTGTAGATAATTCTGAAAAATTAATAGGAATAATTACGAAAAAAGATGCAGTTAGAAGATGACTTTATAATCCAACTCTTGATAAAAATGGAAAACTTAATTTAGCTATTGCTCTTTGAGCTAATTCTTTTGTAGAAAAAGCTGTAATATTAATTAAAGCTTGAGTAAATATTTTTGTTCTTGACACCGCTCATGGATATCAAAAAACTATGATTGATGCAGTAAAATCTTTTAGAAAAGAGTTTTGAAATGAAATTGTTTTAATTGCTTGAAATGTATCAACAGCTGAAGCAACAAGAGCTTTGATAGAAGCCTGAGCTAATTGAGTAAAAGTGTGAATATGACCAGGTGCTATGTGTACAACTCGTATGATGACCTGAGTTGGTAGACCACAATTTTCTGCAGTTTATCATTGTTCAAATGAAGCAAGGAAACTTGGATGATTTGTTATAGCTGATGGATGAGTAAAAGAACCTAGAGATTTAGCTTTGGCTATGGCGGCTTGAGCTAGATATGTTATGCTTGGAACTATACTTTCAGGGACTTTTGAATCTACAGGTGATATTCATTATGATGGAGATTGATTTATGTATAAACAAAATTATGGAATGGCTTCAGGGAAAGCTGTAGCACTTAGAAATGATAGATTGTCTCCTTTTGAACGAGCTAAAAAATCTCTTTTCCAAGAATGAATTTCAACATCAAAAATATATTTAAGAGATGGATATAAATCTGTAGGAGATATTGTTGATAAATTCACAACTTGACTTAGATCTTCTATGACTTATGTATGAGCTAAAACATTAGAAGATTTCAATAAAAAAGCTAGAATTTGAGTACAAACTCAGTCAGGTTACATGGAATGAACTCCACATGGTAAAATTAAAAAATAATTATGAAAAAAGAATACCTAATTTTTGATATGGACTGAACATTGGTTCATAGTATGAATGATTCTATGAGAGTTATTTATGATTACATTAAAGAAATTGATAGCGAGTTACTTGATAAAGCTAAATATGTTTTTGAAAATACTATGTGAACACCACTTATAAGACAAATTGAAACTATTTTTGAATGAGATTATAATCATCAAAAAATCACAGATGAAATCTATGAAGAATTATTACATTTAGAAACAGAATTTTTTCCTGGAGTTATAGAAAAAATTCAAGAATTATCAGCTAATTATACACTTTTTCTAACTACAGGAAATTCAACTCCTACTGCTATGAAACATCTGGAAGAGGCTGGAATAAAAGATAAGTTTGCTATAATTCTTTGAAGCGATAAGTTACTTAAAGGAAGAGAACATATAGAAGAATTTATTACTTATTCTTGTGATGAAAATTTCTGTCAAAAAGCAGTTTATACATGAGATTGAGAATGAGATAAATTATTCGCAGGTCAATTTGATATAGATTTTATTCGTATTGGGAAATTTTGAAAAGATAAATATGAAATAAATAGTGTAGCTGAAATTGATGAGATTTTAGAAATTTTAAATTAAGATAAGTTAAAGCTTATCTTTTTTCTTGCATTTTCCCCAAAAAACCTTATATTCAAAGCCAAAATAATTCACTAATTAAAGAAAAAATGAAAGATACTTTTTTTGTAACTACACCGATTTATTATACAAATGGAATTCCACATATTGGGCATGCTTATAGTTCTATAATTGCCGATTCTCTTGCTAGATATAACAAAATAAATGGGAAAAGAGTAAAATTTTCTACTTGAGTAGATGAAAATTCTCAAAAAGCTCTTGATAAAGCTGAAGAACAAGGAATGGAAATCATGCCATATCTTGATATGATGGCAGCTGAACATAAGGCTGTTTGGGATGGACTTAAAATAAATTATACAGATTTTATTAGAACAACTGAAGAAAGACATCATAAACTTGTATCTGAAGTATTGCAAAAATCTTTTGATAATGGGGATATTTATGAAGGTGAGTATGAATGAATGTATTGTGTAGGTTGTGAATCTTTTAAAAAAGATGAAGATTTGGTTTATATGAACAAAACTACAGGTGAAACTTTTCCAATAAGTGATAAAGTAAAAGTAAATGATAATATTATAAAAGTGTGTCCAGATCACTTAAAAACTCCTCAAACTATCAAAGAAAAAAATTACTTTTTCAAGCTTTCAAAATATCAAGATTTTTTAATGGATTACTATGAAAAAAATCCAGAATTTGTAGTTCCTGGAGATAGATTCAATGAAGTTAAAGCTTTTGTAAAAAGAGGTTTAGAAGATTTTTCTATATCAAGAGAAACAAATAAATTTGGTATTAAATTACCTTTTGATCCGACTCAAGTTACTTATGTTTGGTACGATGCTCTTTTTAACTATGTTACAGTTTGTAAGACTTCGGATAAAGGGAGAGATGAATCAGAATTTTGGCCAGCAGATTTACATATAGTAGGGAAGGATATTATCAGATTCCATGCTATTTATTGGCCAGCGATGCTTCATTCAGCTGGATATGAATTACCTAAACAAATTCTAACAACTTGATTTTTTACAGTAAACGGACAAAAAATTTCTAAATCTCTAGGAAATTCTATAGATCCAGTAGAATTCTCAGCTAAATATTCAAAAGATTTACTTACTCTTTATCTTCTATCTTCATTTAATATCGGTCAAGACTGAGATTTTGATGAGAAACAAGCAGTTTTGACTTACAA
>JAVHPF010000031.1:0-11497 GCA_036170435.1 Patescibacteria group bacterium | reverse complement strand
TAATAATTATTTAGAATTAAATCTTAAAAAAGTTTTAGATGATTCATTTTCTTTTCTAGATTCATTAAATAAGTTCACTGATATAACTCAACCTTGGCAAACTATAAAAGAAGTTGAAAAGCAAGAAGAAACTAGAGAGGTTTTGTATACTATCGCTGAAGGATTGAGACAAGTTGGACTTGCTTTGTATCCATTTTTTCCAGAAAAAATGAGTGAAATGTTTGCTAAATTGGGACTTGAAAATTATCAAGCTAGACTTGAAAATGGTGAATTACAAAATCTTATAAATGAAACTCCAATATTTAATATAAAAGAAAAGTGAGATGCACTTTTTGCTAGAATAGATATCGTATAATCAAACAAATTATGTGAATAGAAGCATTTGCAGATAAGGAAAAGAAATCAAAGGAATTTGATGAAAAAAAGGAAAAAGAAAAAATTAGAGAACACTTGGAATTTTCGGAAAAGAAAGAAATACTAAGAGAAAAACTTGAAGCTACAAAGAAAATAAATAATTTAAAAGCCAGTGTGGAAGTGGGTTTTATCAGTGTTGAATTAGCTAAAATATTATCAAATTCAATAGATAATATAGACCAAGATATAGAAATAAAAGCTATTTTTGATAAAATTGATGAAATGGAAAGTATTAAAAATATAGACCATATCCTACCAATCAATTTAAGATTAAATAAAGAAGAAATAAAAGATGCTTTGAATAATGAAAATAATAAGAAAATACTACTTCAAAAAATAGATAATTCTCTTATTCATCTATATAACACAACTCATCCTTTTGCTGATTATAGCATCATAAATTTTTCTAGTATTGTACAATTTTTTAATAAAAATTTAGTTGTAGTTCAAGAAAATCTCATAGATATAAAAAATGATTTAATTACAAAAAATATTTAATATGACTTCAATTCTATTCTGAATAATAAATGCTTTTATATGAAGTTTATCACAAATAACTTATAAAAAATCTGTTGCTTCTAACCCTGTTTCACAAAATGTTTTTATGTGGATGTGAAATATGGTTTATTTAGTTGTCGGAATTAGTTTATTTTTCTTTATTCCTACAGATATATCAAATACTCCGCTTCTTATATTAGCCATTTTTCTAGCTACAAATATTCTGGCTAGTTTTGCTATACTTATAGAACAAAAGCTTTATAAAGAAGAAAAAATTTCAACTCTCGCTCCTTTTAATAATTTAGATTCTATTTTTATTATTATAATAAGCTTTATCCGATTTTCAGGACAATCAGTAGTTTCGCTTATTATGGCTATTATCGCTGTTTTTATTATAACATTTTGAAGTTTAGATTATAAAAAAATATCATTCCCAAAAAATATATATTTGATACTTATAAGTAAAGTAATCCGGGCCATAAAATGACTTTCTATGTGATATGTCTTGAAAGAAATTTTGGTAACAGATGCATTTATCTTAAATAATTTGTTTTATGTAGGATTAAATATTTTTGTAATTTTATTTATAAGTAAAGATTTTTTAACTATAAAAAAATCAAACCCAACATTTTTAAAACAAAGATTTACTACAAGCGCACTTGGTTCTTTAAGTTCTATAGTATCACTATTTTTGATTTCAAATTTATGACTTATAGTTTCTAATTTACTAGGATTTTTGAGTCTTTCAGTTACTTTAATCCTATCATATTTTATGTTTTGAGATAAACCAACAAAAAAGACTATTTTGATAACTTTACGAGTAAGCGTTTGTATAGTTATTTGATATATTTACAAATAAAATTGATTATTTTAGATTTGTAAATATAAATAAGCTAAATTATTTTTTAAATTTCTATAAAATGAAAGTAAGAATTAAAACTAGTGATTGATTACCAGTAGCTTATGAAACATCTGGAGCTTGTGCTTTTGATTTTAAATGTACAGAAACTGTAGTTTTTGAACCAGGAGAATTTAAATTAGTTGAAACAGGTTTAGTTGTAGAAGTGCCAGCTGGTTATTTATTACAAACTCAACCAAGAAGTTCAACATTCAAAAAACACGGACTTATTCAAGTTAATTCAGTTTGAATTATAGATCAAGATTATTGTGGAGATAATGATACTATCAAATTTCCATTCATGAACATGAGTAAAGAAACTCAAGTTATTGAAGCTGGAACTAGAATTTGACAATGAGTTTTTGTAAAAATAGAAAGAGCTGAATTTGAACTTGTAGAAACTATGAATAACTCTGATAGAGGTGGTTTTGGTACGACTTGAATAAAATAATTTGTTATTTTCTAATTTTTAAATAGAATTTCGTCTCAATTGACGAAATTTTTGTTTTTTATCAAATTTTATGCTAAAATAAAAGTAATTATAATTAAAAAAATAAATATGAATACTCCAAATTCATCACATGAAATTCAATATCCTCAAGAATTAGATCTTAGAATAGCTGAGCTTGAAAAAGAATTAGCTCCTTTTTTGAATACTCAAAATTTATCATTTACTCTAAAAGAAATTTTAGCAAGTGCTACTTGATCGGTTTCAAAGATTCTTTGAGTAACAAGTTGTTCAAATGTTGATAATATTATAAATTATATAGATAAATATAATGAATATGTTAAATTATTAAAGGAAAGAAATGAATTTCTAAGCTGAACAACCACAAATCTTGCATATAATTATGAATTAAAAATTTCTAGATTAGAGACTATTAAAACAAATTTAGAAAATTCTGAATTAAATTTGAGAAAGAAAAATGCATGATTAGAAAAAGAAGTAGAAAAATTAAAAAAAGAAAAAGTAGATTTAAAGACTGAACGAGATAAAATAGCCGAAGTATTAAAAAGGGCAGTTGCAAAAATTAAATCAAATATTGTGAAATATAGAGATCATTTATCTGAAAAGAATGCAGACATAAGAGAATTAAATGAATTATTAAAATATGCTGATTTATTAGATAAAAAAATAAAAGCTACAAATATTGAAGATTTACAGGAAAGAATTAGATATACTGAATCAGCTTTATCTCGAAATTCACATTTTCAGACAGTTATAGCTGATTTACAAATGGAAAAAGAAAGTTTAAGAGCTCAATTAGATAATTATACTAAATTATATGTAAAATTACTAGATTCTGTTAATAAATTAGGAAAAATTGATGAAATTGATTTAATTGAACAAGAAAATCAAGATTTACTCGATATAAATTTAAGAACAATAAATGAAAATTTACTTTATCAAAACACATTATCTGAAAAAGATCTTGAAATAGCTAGATTAAAAGAAGAATTAAATAATAAAAACATTTTATTAGAATCAAAAGAATCAGAATCTCAAATAACTAAAGAATTCTTATCTATTATGCAATCTTTAATTAATTGAAATAAGAAGATAGAAGAATTAAAACCAGATGAAGCTAAACTTATCATGGATAAAACTTTGGTTCATCCAAGTGTCGCAGTAAAAGCATATACTCATGCTGCTAATAATTTCTGACATACACAAGCTTCTTGACTTGAAAAATATACACAACAAGATTAATAATTCTTTTGAAAAATAAGATTAAATCCATATAATCTCCATAATTTAGTTTTAAACAAAACACTTTATGGAGTTTTTTTTGCATATTTGAACAAATCTAGAATATTTCAAACTATTAAATGAATGAAATCTACTTTCAAAAGGAAAATCTGACAGAGATTTAGCTTGATTTTTCTTGCAAAATTTTCCTGGGGAACTAGCTGAAACTATTTCACCACAATATGAAATAAATTTCATGGCAATTAGAGAAATTAAAAAGAAATTTGGACAAGAGGTATTTTCCAAAATAGATGGAATATATTATGGATCAGATAATTGTGAATATTTAGTTCCATATAAAGCAGAAATTGAAGAAGCTATAAATCAATTCAGAGAATTTAATAAAATCTATCCACCTCACAAAACTAGAACTTTTACACTAGTTACTCCATATGTTGGTAATAAAATGTTAGCCCATTTAGAGGAGAGTCTAGAATATTTAAATAATTTATCAATCAAAAATCCACTTGAAGTTGTGGTAAATGATTTATGAGTTTTAAGACTTTTAAATACAAAATATACGAATTTAAAACCAGTTTTTTGAAGACTTATACATAAGTTACTAAAAACTCCACTTATTGATACTTATGGGTATTGAGTACACCCGGCTTGAGAATTAATTAAAAATAAACAAGCTTCAGATATAGAAAAACTAAAAGAAGAAATAATTAAATGGCAGTTGAAATTTTATTCATCAGCCGAAATGAGTTTAGAAGAATATAAATGATTTCTTGATAGATATAAAATATCAAGAGTTGCTCTAGATTTTATGGAAAAAAGAGATGAATTATATAAAAATACATCTAAAATCTGAGTAGATCTCTACTATCCTTGGGCTCTCGTTTTTACATGAAGACTTTGCGATACTTCAGCTATAGAAAATCCTGATAGATGAAATTATGCGACAGATGATATATGTCCTAGAACTTGTAATAGATATGATATTTTCTATAAACTAAAAACTGTTTGATATAATATAATTCAAAGAGGAAATAGTGCTTATAGATCAGAATTAAATCTAGATTATCTTCCAGAAGAATTCACAAAAAATGAATCAAATAGATTTGTTTTTGCTCCATTTATAACTGTTTAAAAATATGAATATAATCGACTTTTTAAGTTCATTAACTAATTGATTTAGTTTTGATTGAATATTTTTACAATTTAATAATATAAGCATTATTTTAATAAGTGCATATATATGATATAAGTTAAGAAAAGATCTTTATACAGCAATGTTAGCATTAGTATTTTATATTTTTGCACATAGCTTAATACGAATATCTCAATACTTATTATTAGGACTTTGATTTTTTTATATTATATATAGACTAATTAATCAATCTAATTCATCTAAAGAAAATAATATTGTAGATCTTAAATTAACGAAATTTTGAGATGATTTATTTGATTTTGTTAGCAAAATTATTAATAAAGCTCTAATTATAATGCTTATATTAATGATAATATCTTTCCTTATTGCTTTAGTTATAAAATTACTAAAATGATGAAGTATAGGCATATTTTGAACAATTATTTTATTAATAGCTCGAATTATACTATATTGATTTATTTATAATCTATTTAAATACTTTATCTTATTTATAAAAACTAAAAGATTAGACAATCAAATATGCGATACTAATTGAAATACAATTATAAAATTAATTATTAATCCATATTTATTTAATATAGATTTTATTTACCAATGAGAAAAATTAAAAATAGATTGACATAAGTTAAATACAAGTAACTCAAATAATTCAAGTAGTTCTGAGAAAATTCCTTATTTATGATTTTATAAATATGAATTACTTTTAAAAGATTTATTAAATAAATCATGAAATATACAAGGATATTTATCAACACTATATGAGGAAAAACTAAAAATAGAATATAATACTTGATGAAATAGCTCACATCGGTGAAATATTACGGAAAAAATAATATACGAATTTGATATTAAAACGAAAATATTAAATATTATAATATATAAAAATATAGATACATCTACATAATAATTTATAACAACTACGTCTTATGCAACACTTAATAGACCTTTTCTGACAATTGAATTATTTTTCAGTTTTTGTTCTTATGACCATGGAATCAAGTATTTTTCCAGTTCCATCTGAAGCTGTTATGATTCCGGCTTGATATTTAGCAAAAACTTGAAATCTAAATATTTTTCTAGTTATTTTAACTTGATGATTTGCTGCCTTACTATGAGCAATTATAAACTATTTTATACTTGGTCAACTTATAGGAAAACCGTTTTTACTTAAATATGGTAAATATTTTTTCATAAATCATAAAAAATATGAAAAAGCAGAAAATTTATTTCTAAAAAATGATAAACTTTATACTTTTTTAGGTAGATTTATCCCTGTTGTAAGACATCTTATATCAATTCCAGCTTGAATATTTAAAATGGATTTTAAATGGTTTTGTCTGCTTACTTTTATCTGAGCAACTATGTGGTCAGCTATTTTAAGCTTAGTTTGATATTATTTTGGAGAATGAATGCTTGATATTTTTCATAAATATACAAGTGAAGTCAGTATAGCTGTTGTAGTTGTTATAATAGTTTGGTTTATTTATTTCATTAGAGCGAAAAAATAATATGAAAATTACAGATTTACAAAATAAAAAAATAGCGATTTTATGATTTGGAAAAGAGGGGAAGAGTTCTCTACATTTCTTGCTAAAAAATTGAATTAATAAAGAAAACATTACTATATTAGATAAAAATGAAATCCCCCTCCTTGATAAGGAGGGGTTAGGGGTGGTATTTTTGACTTGAGATAATTATGCTGATAATTTATGAGATTTTGATATAATCATTAAATCTCCTTGATTAAGTCCTTATATAGAGAAATTGGCTCCATATAGAGATAAATTCACTAGTCAAACTCAGATGTTTTTCGATAATTACGAAGGAAAAGTTATTTGAATTACAGGATCTAAAGGGAAGTCGACTACTTCGACTTTGGTTTATGAAGTTTTAAAAAAAGCTTGATTTTCAGTTAAGCTTGTATGAAATATTTGAACACCAGTTTTGGATGAAGTTGATGTTTTAAATTGAGAAAAATATGATTTCATAGTTTATGAATTATCTAGTTATATGCTAGAAGTTTTAAAGCCTAAATTATGTATATGAATTCTAAATAATGTTTATGATGTACATCTTGATTGGCATTTAGGAAGAGAAAATTATACAAAAGCTAAATTTAATTTATTTTATGATTGTGAAAATAAACTAGTAAATTATGAATTATTTAATAGATTTCAAATAGATAATCCTATTTATTTTTGAACTGATTGAAGATATAATTTCAAAGAAAATAAATTTTTTGTACAAGAAAAAGAGGTTTTTGATGATTCTTGAATCGTTTTACTTGGAGAACATAATAAAAAAAATATAAGTTCCGTAATTTGAGTTTGTGATATTTTATGAATTGATTTCAATATTTTAAAAGAAGTTTTAAAAACTTTTTCAGGACTCAGTCATAGAATAGAAGATATTTGAACTTACAAGGGAATTACTTTTATAGATGACGCGATGGCTACCACACCGGAATCAACTATTGCAGCAATAAAAACATTTGGAGAAAAAATTTGAACTTTGTTTTTATGATGACAAGATTCTTGATTTACATTCACTGACTTGAGAAAAATAATTGATGAAGCGAAAATAGAAAATATAGTTTTATTCCCAGATACTGGGATTAAAATATATCCTGAACTTCAAAAATTTGAAGATGAAAAAGAAATAGAAATAAACTGAATAAAATTTTTCAAAACAAAATCTATGGAAGAAGCTATAAAGTTTTCTTATAAAAATACATCTGTAGGGAAGATATGTTTAATATCTAATGCTGCACCAAGTATGTCAGTTTGGAAAAACTATTTAGATAAAGCTGAACAATTTAAATCTGCTGTAGAAAAATATTCCAAATAAAAAGAATCCCGCATAAAAGCGGGATTTTAAATTACAACGATACCATTTGGCATGTTTTTGAGTGTTAGACCGAAATGTCAGTATTAGCTAAACAATAAGCTGCAACCGTTAAGTCTTGTTTCACTTTTTCTCCTGAGATAACATCTTTTAGATATACGGGATCATCATTACTAGCAAAAGAACTAGAGTTATCAAAACGATCAAGAGAATTAGAAGAAATTATACCTTTTACTTTTCTGGCATAATCACCCTCGTTACCTGAATACGTTGATGCGATTAAAGCAAGTAATTTATGTGGGTTTTGCTCACCACGTAAAATAGCTAACTGAAATTTTTTGTACGCGACATTCGTAGATAGATTTCGAAGATATGCTTCAACTGAATCTGATAGATTATGAAATTTAGCGTAATTAGATCCGCTTTTCATCCCGAAATAGTTGTTTTTGGTTTTAGCCATAGAGCTAGTACCATAACCACTTTCGAGACTTGCCATTCCGATAATCAAGCTGTTAGGGATTCTAACGGCTACTTCATTCGTGAAAGAACTTTTTACATTCACAATCGTACTAAACAATCCTGAAATAAAAATCTCTTTCGGTTCTCCTGCAAATAAACTCATACTAAAAAGTACTATAAGCAGAAGAACCCGTCTGGGGGTATCCATAGACTCTCTCTCCTTTTGTTTTTATATCCGGCATATACACTCATAATTTTTTCTAAAATGAGGTATAGCTGCCGGGATTATATTCAAAAAAGTTTTTTTTCAAAGTTTAAAATTTATAAATACTTAGACATATATAGAAAATATACTATAAAAATATAAATTTCTTAGAATTAGGGAATAGAATATTTAAAATTCAATTACTTAACATAATATAACTTATGTTAAGTAATTGAATGGTTTTTTATAATTAATAATTGATTTATTATATTTTTTTATATAATCATCTCTAGGTATTTTATATCTAAAATAAAAAGTTAAGGTTTTATCTTATGTCTGAAAAACGTAAATGGTATATCCCTAAAATTACTACATGTGCAACATGTTGGAATATTGTAATATTTTCTAGTGTTTGCATTGGATGCAAAATTTTGAATGCACAATCTTCTTCTTCCAAAAATGAGTCTTAGTACTCATTTTTTATTTTATTTTAGAATTTTTAGGATAAAGATATTATCATTTTTATTTAAATAGGCTTAAAACGCAAAATTTTGCGTTTTACTAAAATAATGGCTTATATAAGCCATTATTTTTTAAGTGTTTCTATATATGAGAAAATTTCTTCTCTTAAAATTAAACTATGTATCGGTTTTTCTATAAAAGATAATTTTATATGCAAATATTCTTTATCATAGTTAAATCTCATTTTGTATTTATATCCAATATATGTTTTATAATTTCAAATATCATCAACTGTTTTTATTTCAAATTTCGTGTCTAAATATCACGTAAGTTTTTCTTTGAATTCTGCAAAATCGATTCAGAATATACTTTTTGAAAAAAATATATCAATATGTTCTCTTTGAAAATTTGAGATTTTGATTTCTTCTTTTTTTACAGTTTCTGTTATGAATTTAGAATTTGGGAACATATAGAATTGTCCATTATGTTCTCAATTTGAATCTTTTCATATAGCTCCGACAAAAAGAGGTTTTATATATATTATTTCACCCATACTTTCTCATACTATTATAACATCTCAAATTTTATAATTTGTCATGATATAAAAGAATCCTAGGAATGATAATATCGCATCTTTAAAAGTTATTATAATAGCTCACGCAGCAATTGCTAAAAAAGAAAAAGCAGAAGGACTTTTATATAAAATTACTCAAAATATAAATACAAAAATAAGAGAAACTCTTATTAAATCTATGAATTGTATTTTTTTATAAAATTCTATATAAAATTCATCATCTTCAAGTCTTATTTCATTTTCATCAGTTATTTCTCAATATCTATCATGTAATTGTTTTTTAATATTAGCTTTGGCTTTTCTAAAGTAATATTCAAGGCTTAATGTTAATAATATTGCTCAAATTAAATATATTTCTTCTCTAAAATTTTGTAGTATATCCATCGTTTTTTTAAAAATTATTTCAATATAAAATTATTTCATTTTGAATAAATAGTTTGTTTATCTGGTGATATAATCGCAGGGAAAACTGTATCACATTTTCTAACAGAAGCTAGGAAATCAAAGCTGAAATTACAAGGGCAAGAAGCACATATCATATTTCAGAATATACTAGATCCAGAACTTGGATATAAACAAGAATTTTCAGGTACACATATTCATTCTTTTGAACAAATGTTTGGATCTTTTGTAGTACATACACTTCCCTTACTACATGAACAATCTGAAGAACATCTATTATCAGGAACACAGATTCATACTTTTGAACAAACCGCAGTATCTTTTGAACTACAAGTAGATCATTTAGGACATAAACAGCTTGATGAACAAGAATTTGATAATATAGGACATCCTTGATTTATAATTGGTCCATAAACTAAAGGACATTTATCTATGTTATCAGTTAATCAATCATTATCTGTATCTTTTAAACAAATTCAAGTTATACTACAAATATTTGGGTCTTTTGTACTACACGCACTTCCCTTATCACAAGAACAAGAAGTTGAACATTTTATAGGATTATCTACTTTTATAGTTACTTTTGCTTCTTCTGATTTTCATGTTTGAGTATTTGTTACAGTTAATGTGGCTTCATAAACTCCAGGGTTATTGTAGATGTGATTTGTATTTATTCATACTCAAGTTTGTCCATCTCAAAAATTCCAAGAATAAGTATAATTCCCTATAGTATCTGAATTAGTAGATGTGAAATCAACTGATAAATAAGCATTTCAATAAACAGGATTTGCGGTCATATCTATTGAAAATCAATTATTGTTGTTATTATTTACATATAGAGTTCATTTTGCTTTTCATATATTTCAATCTTTATCAACAACTGTTAAATCTATATTCCGATGTCAATTTCAAAAAATGTAGTTATCAATATATGCTCAATAAATTAAATCTGATTTTCAAGTATCAGTATTATATAATTGCCGAACATAAGAATTATTATTTAATTTAGATAAATCAATTCATCCAACAATAGCTTTTAAATCATAAGTTGTTTCACTTGTATTTTTAAGATCAGATTTAGGACAGCTAGAAATTCCTTTATTACAAGTTTTATCTAATATGTTTAAATCAACTCATATATTTAACTTTGTTTGGTTTGATATTATATTACAAGAATTAGCTTTTAGTAATATATAAGCCCAATTTAAGAATTCTTGTTTTGTGATTGCTTTTCTAGGATTTAAATTTCCATTAGAATCTTTTTCTAACAGTTTATATTCATGTTTATTTCAATTTGCATCATATTCTGTTAGTTTATAATCTAATGCTTTTTTGAAATAACCATAAAAAGTATAAGGACTTCAATCTATTTTAGCTGGAAGATCATTTGCTAAATTTTCAGTAATTACTCAGTTTTTTATATCATTTATTGTATTATTTGAATCTTCTAATGTAAAAATAGATGATTTTCTAAGCATTATTGCAAGGGCTTCTTCTCTTGTAATATTATTATTTGTACAAAATGGTTCTTCTCAGGTTTTTACAGTCCCATCATCACATTTATAAGATTTATCATATCATATGGCAAAACCATTAGTTTTTCATTCTGAAATACAATAGAAATTTTTATTAGTTTGAAATACATCATAAAAAGGATTTGTCCCAGTATATTTTGTAATTAAATCAATCGGAGTATTTGGTTGTATACATTTCATACAATTTACTTCCATAGTAATTCAAACAAAATCATCTCTTTTTATTAAAGCATTCGCATTAAATTTTCAATCTGGGTCTGGAAAAATCATTCATTTATCATATAGATTTTGAAGTTGATTATAATATATATAATTTTTATCTATATCATGAAAAACATTTTC
>JAVHPF010000030.1:0-3685 GCA_036170435.1 Patescibacteria group bacterium | reverse complement strand
ATGTTTAAAAAAATAGTTGGACTTGGTTTCTCAAATAAATGAAAAAATGCCAAAGATGTAGAAATATATATAAAATGATTAGTTGACGGATGAGCAACTGAGTTTTTTACTGGTTACAATCCACCTTATTGGTATGAAAAATTTGGTTTTGAAGTTAGTCCAAATGGTAGATTTGCTGAACATGAACAAATAACAGATTTTGAATTATTAAAACAAATAGTAACTGAAGTTCATAAATATAATTTAGAAATTTTCATAAATCTGAATGCTTGGTATTATACTGCTGAAACTTTTCCACTTGTTAAACAAATGGTGGAAGAATTTCTTGAAGCTTGAGTTGATTGAATTATATGCTGAAATATAAGTATTTTAGAATATTTAAAAAGCATAAACTATTCAGGGAAAATAAATATTTCTACGATAATGGCAGTTTATAATAATGAAGCTATTAGATTTTTACTTGAAAATTATAAAATCAATAAAGTAATTTTAAGTAGAGAAATAACCTTGAAAGAAATTGAAGAAATAGTTACAGCTTTCCAAGAAACTAAATTCGAAGTTTTTGGAGAATGAGATTTTTGTAGATACAACAACTGACTTTGTTTTGCTGAACATAAATACGAAACAAGAGACATCTGTACAGTAGTTTTGGATAATATGGAGATTAAGCAAAGATATAGACCAGATTTTAAGAAAATTGTACTAGATGTTACTTTATCTAACGAAGAAAAAGCAAATTTACTAAGTAAAGATTTTAAATCGGATACTCAAATTTTAGAAGAGATTTTTGAAAAATTAGATTTATGAATTGAAGATAAAGAAACATTAGAAAAAGAAATGCTAAATCTAGTATTAAAATCATCAAAAAAATCTGATTTATTTTTTGACTGATTAAAATCACCTTTTTCAAAAGAAAATAAAAATATTCTAGTAATTTTTAAAGCTGTTAAATATTTATTAGGACAAACTCCCCCTGTTTTCGCTGTCGCTCAAACTTCCCCCTCAATGAGGGGGACTGAGGGGGAGTTAGAAATTCTAGAAAATCTAAAACTTGAGCTAGAATCAAATATAAACTCTGGAATGACTTACTACGCGGAAAAGTTGAAAAATATTGGCGGAGAGGCAAAAATTAAGGCTTTAGAGTTACAAAATCTATATAATAAATGAGATAATTTGAATTTGTATTCATATTTATTCTTTTCAAAGTTTCCAAATATAGAAACTGTGAAATTTCCAACTAGATGAAGAAACTATAATGAGAAGTTAAAAATAATTGAAGACATTGTAAATACTGGGGAAATTAATGAAACTTTACTTGATAGATGAATAAGCCCGAAAAGAACTCATTATGATTTATCTTATTTATTTGGATGAGATAAACTATGGTTCAGAAAACTTTTGAATAAATAATTTGACAAAATAAAATATATAATTATAAATCTTCTACTAAAAAAGGGGAATGTTATGGCAAGTGAATACAAAAAAATAGTAAATGGTGAAGAGGTGATTTTGGCTGATTACAAACCAGAATTCAAAAGTCTTTGGTTTATTCTAGTTGTAACAACATTTATTTTATTGTTTCAGGTATATATACTTAACAATAAAGAAATTGGTATTACATTGACTGGAGTAGGACTTGTGATTTGGTTACAATCTTCAAGTATATTTGGACACAATATTTATAATGTTGTCCGAATCAAAGACAAAATCTATTATCACAATAGAGGAACTGAACATTTGGTACAGATGCATGAAGATAGTGAGCAAGCTATTAAAACATTGATAGATAATTATCATGCTATATCTACAAATATTTATTTCTTCGTTGTTATAATCGGAAATATATTTTTCTTATTATTGTCAAAACAGTAAAAACAGCTCAAGATTGAGCTGTTTTTTTATTGTTTTTGTAAATCTTCGCAAGTTTTTAAATTATTTCTTCCTGTTTCTTTTGCTAAATATAAAGCTTCATCTGCTTTCTCTAAAAAAGTATCAAAATTAAGTAATGGCTTTTTTATATTATAGCAAGATAATCAAAGACTAATTGTAATTTTCGGGATACCCGGAATATTCATTTCTTCAATAATTTTTCTGAATTTTTCACCTACTAATCTAGCTTCTTCAATATTTGTTGAAGGTAAAATTATAGAAAATTCTTCTCATCCAACTCTAGTTTTTACATCACCTTCTCTAAAAGATGATTTCATTTTTTCAGCTATAGCTTTAAGTGCAACATCTCACATACTATGACCATAAGTATCATTTATATTTTTAAAAAAGTCTATGTCAAAAGTAAGTAGTGATAGTGAATATCAATGTCTTTTGGCTCTATTAAATTCTTCTATCATTCTTTTATCAAAGCTTCTTCTATTATCAATTCAAGTAAGAGAGTCCGTCATAGATAATATTTCTAATTCTGCATTTTTTATTATGAGATATGAATTCAATCTTTGTAATTCCTGGCTTTTAAAAACTAATTCTGATTTCAATTCTTCAGTTTCGGTTATATCTGTACGAACAACTGTAAAATATTCTATTTCTCAATTTTTGAATTTTGGAACAATTGTAGTTTCTGTCCAATATTCTGAATCATCTTTTGTTTTATTTTTCAAATGTCATTTCCATACTTTTCATGAAAGCACAGTTGTCCATAAGTTTTCCCAAAATTCTTTTGGTTTTTCTTTTGAGAAATTACCAGATAATTTTTTTGTTTCCATTCATATAAGCTCTTCCATAGAATAACCTGTAATATCACAAAAATTATCACTAGCATAAATAACTTTTCAATCAGTATCAACTTTTAAAAGTAAAGTTGACTCGTTTAAAACTTCAAAATAATGCTTTTCTAGTTCTCTATCTAATTCTAAAATTTCCTCTATTTTTTTAGCTAATCAAATATCAAAGAAATCCTCTGAAGATTTCATTTTTTCAAGTAATTCTAATTCATTAAAATTATCCAAAGCTAAATTGAATTTTTTAGAAAAATATTTAATTCAAGTAAGTATTTTTTTTATTGATTCATTATTAATTGAATCTCATTTTTTTATTGATTCAAAAGTTTGAAGAAAATCTTCTTTTGAACATATTATTTCTTGAGATTTTAATGATTTTATCATAAAATATAAAGTATATTATAATAAATAAAGAGCTTATTCTATTTATTTTATAAATAAAATCAAACTCTTTATTATTTTTATTTTTGTAAATCTGGTGCCAATCTAAGTGGTTCTATTTCATAAGAAGCAAAATCAACAAATTTATATGGAACAACTATTTCCCCAAGTTCGGGATGTGAGTAATGTGATAAATATTTATTTTCGAAAAATTTAGGATTTGCAATCAAATCTGTCATTGAAGCAATTTTTCCACAAGGAATTCATAAATCTTCTAATTTTTTCACCAAATCATCAGTTTTATAGGCATCAAACATATATTCCATATTCTTAACTAAATGTTCGCGTGATGCCATTCTAAGAGAATTTGAAGTATATTTTCATGCTATTTCAGGAATTATATTTTCACAAAATCTCTCCCAAAGTACATCATTTCAAATTGCAATTGATATATTCCCATCACCAGTTTTATAAAAACCAAAAGGGAAAATAGAGGTATCTTGATTTCCTGGAAAATCTGGATTTTTGCCACTTATACTAGTTGCAGTTATATTTTGTTTTAATAATTGAAA
>JAVHPF010000029.1:0-48696 GCA_036170435.1 Patescibacteria group bacterium | reverse complement strand
CAGTGTCAGCACTTAGCTCTAAGACTTCATCAAAAATCCCAGTTTCACTTTTTGCTTGGGAACAAACATTTAGAGAATTTGGAGAAGTTTATAATTTGATTAAATAAAAAATATGAAAGTACTAGTTTTTAACCTAACTCCTAGATGAGGAATGTTACATTATTCATCTCAATTTTGCAATGAACTTAGTAAAATTGCGAATATAAAAGTCACAATAGCTGATTATTACAATGAAAACCTATATAATGAAAATATAGGTTTTTTAAAGATAAGAACTAATCCAAATCCTAAAAGTTTCATATTTGATACTTTATCTTTTTGGAATCATATAATTTTTTTGTTTAAGATAATTAGATTTAAGCCAGATATTATTCATTTTCTTGATAATCATCCTTGGTATATTGCTTATTCTAAATTATTTAAAATGTTAGGATATAAAATATATGTAACACAGCACGATCCAACTTTACATACTTGAGAATGAGCTAGTTTGCAATGAAAAATAGCAGAAAAAACAAATCAAGTTTTGAGAGATTTAGCTGATAAATTATTTGTTCACTGAGAAAAACTTAGAAATGAACTAATAGAAAAATATAATATTTCAGAAAATAAAGTTATTTCTATAGTTCACGGAAATTATAATTTTTTCAAAGATGTTTTTTCTAAATGATGAAAAGTAGAAAAAAATACATTTCTATTTTTTGGTAGAATAGTTGATTATAAATGACTTGATTTATTACTAAATAGTTTGTTTATAGTTAAAGAAAAAATACCAGATTTTAAGCTAATTATTGCCTGACCTGGAGATTTATCAAAATATAGAGAATATATAGAAAAACTAAAAGATAATTTAGAAATATTTAACTACAATATTGAGCCAGAAGAAGCTTACAAATTTTTTGAAAAATCAGGATTTCTTATTTTACCATATCATGATGCAACTTGAAGTTGAGTTATTCCCGTAGCTTATGCTTTTTCTAAACCAGTTATTATAACAAATGTTTGAGCACTTCCATCAGTTGTAGAAAATAATTTAACTTGATTAATAGTAGAAAAAAATAATATTGCAAAACTAGCAGAAAACATTATATTAATGCTTGAAAATAAGGAAAAAACAATTGAAATGTGAAAGAAATGAAGAGAGTTTAGTGATAGGGAATTATGATGGGAGTGAGTTGTGAAGAAAGTTTATAATTTAATTTAAAAAAATGGCAGAATTTTTACAAGAGTATTCATATTGAAATATGCATCCATTTTTATTTGATATATTTAAAAAATATTCAAAAATTGATGATAAAATTTTAGATGTATGATCAGGTTCTGGAGCTTGGTGAAAAAGATTATTAGATAATGGATATAAAAACATTCATTTAATAGATGGATTTTTGACTCCTGATATAGAATTCGATAATTTTATAAAATCAGACTTTACTAAGGCTTTACCATATAAAGATGAAGAATTTGATTTTGTAACAAATTTAGAAGTTATAGAACATGTAGAAAATCAATACTTACTATTAAATGAAATACTTAGATGTACTAAAAAATGATGATATATAATGATTTCGACTCCTAATATAAATACAATAATTGGAAAAATATTATTTTTTCTTACTTGAAATCTTATAGGTTTTTTAAAGAGCGATTGAATTTTTCATGAATTTCCAGCTCATATTAATCCATTTTACCTACCATCAATTTTAGCTTATTATGACTGAAAAATAGAACTTATAAAAACTTATTATAGTGTTTGGAAGGTTCCTTTTTTATGATGGGAATTACCATTTAAAAATAAATATTTTTGAAATACAGTTGTTTATATAATAAAAAAAATTTAGTTATTATGGATATAATTATTTGAAATATTTATAGAATATTAACATTTTATAAAATATTATTTTTGAAATTAATATGAGTAAAAATTGGATTATTTTCTAAATCAATTATTTGGCATATTCCAAAAATAAGATATGCAAAAATGATAAAAATTTGAAATAATTTCCAAATTTGAAAGTATTGTAGAATGACTTGAAATATAGAAATATGAAATAATGTTTTTATAAATGAATTTGGTAGTATAAATGCTTGAACTCCAAAAAATAGTAAAATAAGCATATGAAATAATGTTATGTTTTGACCTTGAGCTTTTTTACAATCTTGAGACCATTCATTCAAAAAATGAGAAATTTATATGTTTTCCAATGAATGAAAATCTTTACCAATAATTATTTGAAATAATGTTTGGATATGAGCTAGGACAATAATACTTAAATGAGTAACTATTTGAGATAATAGTGTAATATGAGCAGGAAGTATAGTAACTAAAGATATTCCAAGTTGAGTTGTTGCTATATGAAATCCAGCAAGAGTTATTAAGGAAATAATTTAATAATAATTTTGAATATGATAAAAGCAGTACTTTTTGATATGGATTGAGTGTTAATTGACGCTAGAGAGTGGCATTATGAAGCTTTAAATAAAGCTTTATGACTTTTTGGATTTACAATTACTCGTCAAGAACATGAAAATTATTATGATTGACTTCCAACTCATGTAAAACTTAAAAGATTAACTGAAGAAAAATGACTTCCTGAAAGTTTACATAATTTTATTAACCAAATGAAACAGCAATATACTGTAGACGCTATTTATAATAATAGTACAGTTGATTTTTCAAAACAAGTAATGTTAAAAAAACTTAAAGATAAATGATTAAAAATAGCTTGTTGTTCAAATTCTATTAAAAATAGTATTGAAATGATGTTAAATAAAGCTATGATTTTGGATTATTTTGATTTAATTTTATCAAATGAGGATGTAAAAGAATCTAAACCTTCTCCACAAATTTATGAACTTGCAATGGAAAAACTTTGAATAAAACCAAATGAAACTATTGTTATAGAAGATTCTCCTCATGGTATTGAAGCATGAACTAAATCTGGTGCAAAAGTAATAGTTGTTAATAATGCAAATGAAGTTCATTCTTGAATTTTTAAAGATATATTATAATTTTAAATTTAAAAAACACATGTTAAATATAGTTATTCCAATGGCTTGAGCAGGTAGCAGATTTGTTACAGCTTGATATACTTTTCCAAAACCACTTATTGAAGTAAAATGAAAGCCAATGATTCAAGTAGTTGTTGATAATATGAAACCTAAAAATAGAATTGATTATAAATTTACTTTTATTGTTCAAAAAGAACATTATAATAAATATGCATTGAAATATTTACTAAATTTAATTGCCCCTGATTGTAACATTGTAATAATTGATACATTAACTCAATGAGCAGCTTGTACTGTACTTTTAGCAAGTGAATATATAGATAATAATGATGAATTATTAATGGCTAATTCAGATCAATTTATTGCTAATTGAATAGAAGATTATTTAGATTTTTCATCAAATAATGATTTTGATTGAACAATTATGACATTTAAAGCTACTCATCCAAAATGGTCTTTTGTAAAATTAGATAAAAATGGAAATGTAGAAGAAGTTGCTGAAAAGAAGCCAATAAGTGATATTGCAACAGTAGGACTTTATTATTTCAAAAAATGAAATAATTTTGTAGAATGAGCAAAAAATATGATTAAAAAAAATATAACAACAAATTGAGAATTTTATGTTTGTCCTGTTTATAATGAAATGATTTTAAAAGATAAAGTTATTAAAGTCTTTGATATACAAAATAGAATGCATTGAATTTGAACTCCAGAAGATTTAAATAGATTTCTAGAAACAGATTTAGCAAAAGATATATAAGAGTTTTTAATAAAACTCTTTATTTTTATAAATAAGATATTATGAATAAATATAATTTAAAAGATTTTACAAAATGATGGTTTATTGGTGATTTTGAACCAACTTTATTTAAAACTAATTTATTTGAAGTAGCAATTAAAGAATATAAAAAGTGAGAATCAGAAAGTTCTCATCATCATAAAATTGCAACTGAATACACTATTTTTAATAGTTGAAAATATAGAATGAAAGGTAATTATTATGAAACTTGAGATATAGTTGAAATATCACCTTGAGAATCAACGGATTTTGAATGTTTAGAAGATTGAACTACAACAGTTGTAAAAATACCTTGTGTAAAATGAGATAAATATATTGATTAAGAATAGATTATGCAAATAATAACTCATAGATGACTCGAACCTTTAAATAAAGATTTTAATTTTATAGAGAGCTCAAGAGAAGCTTTTTTAAATCATTTACAAAGATGATTTTGACTTGAATTTGATATAAATTTTTCTGCAGATATGATTCCTTTTGTTTTTCATGATTGAAATTTAAATAGAATAACAAATTGAAAAGATATTAGAAATTTTCATGAATTAAATATAGATGAGATATTAAACTATGATTTAAATTGAAATTCTTTTATTTCATTTGAAGAATTAATTAAAAATATATCTGAATGGAGAAAAAATTGAGAATATTCAGCACTACACTTAAAGTCAAAATTTCAAGAAAAAGAATATATTGATATTATGTTAAATATTTTAGAAAAATACGAAAATATAGAAAATAAAATATTTATTTTTGATATCAAGATTGAAACTGCAAAATATATAAAATCCAAGAATAATAAAATAAAGTTACTCCCTTCCATTTCACATAATTATGATATAGAAAGATACAATTCTTGCACTTGAAATACTCTATATTCTATAAAGGATTTCCTAGATAATTTGGATATATTTGATTGAGTTTGGCTCGATGAATGGGATAGAAAAGATATAAATTGAGAAAAAACTTTATACAATAGGAACATTTTTGATATAATAAAAAAAGAAAACAAGTTTATGTGACTTGTGACACCTGAATTACATGCGAAATCTCCATGATTACTTTGATGAGAAGCTCATGAAGATTGTAAAGATTTAAATATTTTGAAATCTAGATTTAAAGAAATTATAGATTTAAATCCTGATTTTATATGTAGTGATTATTTAGAATTTATAAAATAAAATTTATGGAAAATAAACCAAGAATAGCATTTTGTTTTTCTGGACAAGCTCGTACTTTTGATACTACATATCCATTTTTTAAAGTTAATTTATTTGATGCTGCAAAAGAGCAATGATTTGAATATGATATATTTTGTGCAGTTGAAGATGATGAAGATTTAGAAAAAATATATGTTATGAATCCAACTAAAGTTGAGAAAATAAAGAGTATGGAAGTTCAAAAAATAATAGACGAAAAATATTGAGATTTTATAAAGGAGAGTTTCAATAAAAAGTATTTTTTTCATAGATTAACAAAAACTACAATACCAAATTTTTTACAACAAGTTTATAAAATAAAAATTTCAAATGAAATTAAAAATTTATATGCTTTAGAAAATAATATAGATTATGATATAGTTATTAAATTAAGATTTGATTTATTATTTATAAATAAACTAGACTTTATTTTAATAGATAAAGTTATTAATAATTGAAAATTGATTATAAATAAATGAATGCAAGAGATAATACCAATTGGAGATTTCTTTGTATTTTGAAATAAAAAAACTATGAATGAATTTTCTTTAATATTTGATGATTTTCAAAATATTTTTAAATGAAAAGAATTAAAATGATTTTTAAAGATTATTTCCTCATTATTTAGCAATCTATATAATATATTTATGTATATTGAAAATAAAAATATTATTTTTATTAGTAAGTATTCAGGTTATTTTATTTATATATTTTGACTCTTTTTAAATAAAATATTTTTTACTCCTTATACATATGAAAAAATAGCATTTGATAATATTATGAATAAAAATTTAGCTATTGAATATTCATCTATAAGTTATTTATTAATAAGGAAAAATTTAGGAGATTCATTTAGTATGCTATTTAATAAAAGTAAGTTTGAACTTTAATAAAAAATATTTAAAGATTAAAACATAGACTATAATTTAATTATTAATAAACACAATTTATGTACCAAATCACTTTAAAAATCTTATCTTTTCTATCTAATAAATCTCTTTATCCAATATGGTTATTTATGCATAAATTATCTTTGGCTTTGATGTGATTTTGATATCGAAATAATTGAGAAAAAAATGTTATTAATAAACTATCAAAATATTATAAATGAAATTTTTTATTTTTTGATGTTTGATTTAATACTTGAGACTATTCAAAAACTGTATTTGATTTTTTTTGATCTAGAGTAAATATACATTGATTTGAACCAGTTAAAAAAACTTATGAATACTGATTAAAAAATACTGGAAATTTACCAAATATAAAACTAAATAATTTCTGATTAGGAAATAAAGAATCTATTGAAAAAATTTTCTTTGATAATGATTTAGATTGAACAGCTAGTATAGTTCTTAGTAATGATGAAAATGATCATTCTAATGTTGAAGAAATTAAAATTTCAACTCTTGATAAATATTGTATAGAAAATAAAATTGATAATATAAATTTTTTAAAAATTGATGTTGAATGATATGAATATAATGTTCTAAAATGAGCTGAGACTTTATTAAATTCAAATAAAATTGATGTAATTCAATTTGAATTTTATAAGACAAATGTATTTAATAAAGTATTTTTTTATGATTTTTGGTTATTATTAAGTTGAAAATATAAATTTTATAGAATACTTAATAATTGAATTTATGAAATTAAAAATTATTCTCATATAGATTGTGAAATATTTATTTTCACTAACTATTTGCTAGTAAGAAAAAATATTGATTTTAGTTTCTAATTATTTTTTATGAAAAAGTTTATATATTTTGTACAATATCACCCAACATTATTTCTTTTAGAAAAGGAGTCTCATTATCATTTTATGCCTTGTCGGGCTATGCAAGAATTAGGGTATGAAGTTGAAATTGTATCTTATTGAAAAGAATTAAAAATAGAGGATGATCCAAATTTTGATCCTAGATTCAAAGTAACTTACGTTGAATGAATTTTTCAAGCCTTAGTATACATGTGGAAAAACTCAAAAGATGCAATAGTTTATGTTAATACATTTATTATTCCATCTTTATTAATGTGATTTATTACAAAAAAAACTATATTTTTTTGACATGAATCAGTATTTGCTACAGAGTATTCATCTCATTATAAAATAAAAAGATTTATAGTTAAATTATTTTATCCATTTTTTACAAAAATTCGTGTTATAAATGAACATGATAAAAATTGGCTTGAAAAAGAAGGTTTTAAGAATAAATGAATTGTTGTTCCATTAGTTGTTTCAAAGAAAAATTTTGTAGAAAATATTCCAAAATGAAATGATATTTTAATGCTTTGACATGTTTTGCCTAAAAAATGACCAGAGATAATGTTGAATGCTTTGAAAATTACAATTAAAAAATATCCAAATATAAAAATTCATCAAGTATGAAAAATTGATGAATTTATTAGTAGTAGATGAATGACTTTTGAAGAAGAATTAAAAGATTTATGAATTTATGATAATTTTATAATGTATTGACCTAGAAATAATTTAAAAACCTTAAAATTACCAACTTCAATTTATATAAATAGTTCTTTGCAAGAATGACAATGTTTAGCTGTTTATGATGCAATTTTACTTTGAAATGCTGTATGTTTACCAGATATTTCATCATTTAGGTGAGAGGTATTAAATGGTAAGACTTTATTACATGAAGTAGGTAATTATAAAAAATTAGCAGAGAATATTATTTGGTATATAGAACATCCAGAAGAAAAAGAAGAATACATCAGAGAGTGAAGAAAATATATTGATGAAAAATTAAATTATGATTTTCTTATTAAAAAAATGCAAGAAAATTTTGTTATTTAAAATGTGTGATTTTTTATAAAATATTTAACTTAAAAATAATAAATGAAAATATTAAAAGAGAATTATAATTATTTTAGGAATAATGTAATAAATGATGAAAATAAGTGAAATAATTTATTTTTAGTTAATTGATTTGTTTCTATTTTAAAAAATATTGAGAATTTACTAAATTATAAAATGATTTATTTTTTCCCTTGTTCTCATAGATTAGATATAGTAACTAATTTTTTATTTTTTCTTATTAAAAAAAATAAATGAGATTTAAGAAAATATAAAATTATTCAAATAAATACATGGGAAAATTTTTTGAATGCAAAAAAATATAAAAACCAAGTATTGATATGAGAAAGTCATTGATTTCATTTTTGATTAAATTTTCAAGATACATTAAAACATTTTGCAGGCATAAAAAAAGTAATAGCAAGTATTGTAGAATTTTTATTATGAAGATTGATTAGATATAATATAAAAAAATTTGATATTTATTATGTTTCAACTCCTAATATGTTGGAATTTGCTAAAAAAATCAGATTAGATGCCAAATGGTTACCAAATGCTATAAATATACAACTATTTAATCCTATTTGAAAAAGTACTGATTTAAAATGAGATCCTGTTATATTTTATCCAACTAGATTACATAGTTTTAAAAATCCAAAATTTTGAATAGATTTATTTAAAAAAATAAAATCTAAATATCCGGAAGCAACTCTACATCTTATAAAATATCCAAATTGATGAGATCCATTAGCTTCATATTATGAAAAAAAATTAACTGATTCAGAAACATATATTTGGCATAATTTTAAAACAGCTCAAGAACTTTCAGAAATGTATAGATGATCAGATATAGTACTTTGACATTTTCATGAAACTCTTTGAATGATGAGTTTGGTTGAATTAGAAGCAACAGCTTGTTGAACTGCTATTATTTCTTATGATAAATATGAAATAAAAACAGATTTAAAAAATTTAGAAAGTATAACTTTTTCTATATTAAGTGATAAAAATAAATATAATGATTTTGTTTCAAAAAATATGGAAATTGTTCTTAAAAATCACAGTCCTGAAAATATTGCTAAACAATTAAAAAATGATATTAGTATAATCAAAAATGATATAAAAATTGTTTGTTTTTCCAAAAAAATAACAAAGAAACAATTAGATGATTTAGAAATAATTGAAAAAGAAAATTTTTTAGATGTATGAATGCGGTGAGAAAAAGAATTTTTATATAAATTTAAAAATAAGTTTTCTTGTAGCTATTTATTATTAAAAGAAGATAAAGTAATCTGATTTATTATAGGATATTCGGATTGAAAATATTGATATATAAATAGGTTTGCTATATCTAAAGATTATCAATGAATTTGATTATGAAATAAATTAATAAATTATTTTTCTGATAACTTAAAGTATAATTCAGGAGTTGAAGTTTTAGAATTAGTTACCCATAGTAATTTATGAGTAGATTGATATTATTTAAAAAATTGATATACTGAAGTTAAAGATGAAGAATATATTAAAGATTTTCTTAATAGAAAAAATAAAATAGAATCTTTAAATGAATATATATTAGATAACAAGGAAATGCTTATTTTTTATAAAAATATTTAATTATGAAAACAATACTAGCGATTTGACCACATCCTGATGATATAGAACTTGGATGTTTTGGTTCTATGTGTAGATATGCTTCTGAATGAAATAATGTTAATTTTCTTGTTCTAACTCAATGAGAATGATGAACAGAATTATGAAATAGAATTAGTGAAGCTAATGAAAGTGCAGCACTATTAAAATGTAATCTATTTATTGAAAATCTAAAAGATAGATATATTTCAGAATGAGTTGACACAATAAAAATTATAGAAAAATATATAAATCAAATTAAACCTGATATTGTATTTATTCCTTCTAAACAGGATACTCATCAAGATCATAGAGCAGTTCATCTAGCTTCTATTGTGGCTTGTAGAATGGTTGATGAAATTTATATTTATCAAGCTCCAAGTACTACTATAGATTTTAAACCAAATGTGTATGTTGATATAAGTGATTTTATAAAAACTAAATTAGAAGCAGTTAGAATTCATACTTCTCAATGAGAAAAAGTATATATGGCTGATAGAGCAGTTAAATGATTAGCAGAATATAGAGCTTTTGATGTACTTAAAAATGATAAATTTTTTGAAGCTTTTGAACTTTTTAGATCTATAAAATAAAACTATGATTTGTTCTATACACCAACCAAACTATATACCTTATTTATGATTATTTAATAAAATAAAAGAATCAGATATATTTGTTTTTTACGATATTGCACAATATACAAAATGAGATTATCATAATAGAAATAAGATAAAATGATCAAATTGAGAAATTTTACTTAGTTTACCTGTTTCAGTTAGTCTTTGACAAGAAATTAAAGATGTTAAATTTGATAATAAAATTTTAAAAAAACATTTACGAAGTATTGAACGAAATTATAAAAAAGCTAAATATTATAATGAATATATTGATAAAATAAGAGAAATTTATAGTTATGATTGAGATAATATTTCTGAATTTAATATAAATACAATAAAAAAAATATCAGAAATACTATGAATTAAAACAAGATTTGTAGTTTTATCAGATATTATAGAAAAAATTTATTCAAAAAGTACAGATGCTTTAGTTGATATTTGCAATTTAGTTTGAGCTGATGAATATATTTCATGAGCTGGATGAAAAAGTTATATAGAAGAAAATAAATTTAGCAATGCTTTAATAAAATTACATTATCAAGATTATCACCATCCAGTTTATACTCAATTATGGTGAGAGTTTATAGCTTATATGAGTATTATTGATTTACTCTTAAATGAATGAGAAAATGCTAAAAACTTTATCTAAATTTGATTATTTTATCAAATAAAATATATAATTAAACTATTTTTTTATGTCATACAAAAAACTACTTTTAACACTTCTAATCTTTTTGGGATTTTATCCTAGTTTTTCAAGTGCTAATTTTGAAACTCAATGATTTACATCATTTAAAGAAGCAAATTGAAAAATTGTTTTTTCTTGTGAAAAAGCTTGTATAGTTTTGCTAGGAGATTTATCTTCAAATGATAAAATCAATCTATCTTGAAAATTAAATTGAAAATGATGATTTTGATATTGATTTTTGTTTTGACAACAATTTGCTCAATGAGAATGAATGCAATTAACACAAACTGATATTAGTACAGTATTTGACTTCAATAAATTAACTTTTTTATCTCAATTACCATCAGATGCTAAAGTTGTCTTGATTTTTGAATGACAAATACAAGGAAGTTTAGATAATTTAACTTTATCAAAAAAGACTTTCTGAGAAAAAATCAAACAAATTTGAACTGATTTTATGACTGTTGAATGAATAAAACCATATAGTATAAATTTGAGATATGGGACAATGATTCTTTGAACTTCAGTTGTAAAAATATTTTATATTTTGTTTATACTAACGATACTTATTTTTCTTGTATTATGAAGATTGAACAAAAAAACTAGTTTGTATATAGCTCTTTCATTTTTCCTAGTAATATCATTCAAAAATCTATATGATTATTCAAATATATATTTTGGATGAGTAAAGGATTATTATGAAGCAAAAGATTGATCTAAAAATTTCTATAATATGTATGATTATTATGAGTTTACAGATAAGTCTAGAAAAATAATGGGAATAGATAAATCTAGAGACCAAAATTCTTGTAAATATTATGCTAAATGTGTTTCAGATTGGCCTTATTGTTATTATTGGAGAGCTGATTTTATGTCACCTTGTAAAAAAACTGATGATATTAAAGATGCAAATTTCATATTGTTATTTAAACAAGATATTCCAGTAGAATTGAAGAACAAAAAAGTTCTATATGAACAAAATCAAAATTATCTCCTAAAAAAATAAAATATGTTTGAAATATCATTTTGACTTGCACTATACCATATATTTTTGAATTTAGTTCTTCCATTTTTGGCTTGAATACTATTTTTGTGGATATTCTTTTGAAATAAATTTAATTGATTTTTATTATATGTTTTTTCTTGGTTTTCATGAATTTGAGTAATTTTTTTCTCTATATTTAATTTTCAATTTTTGCATTTTTGAGTTTGAAAACTAGAATATTTCTTCTTACTTTTACTTTTGCTTATTTGATTTTTTATCAGATTGAAAATGAAATGAGAAAATTTTAAAGATTATATAAATTCTTTGAAATTAAGTTTTTCATTTTGATTTGTGAAAGAAAAATTCCTAAAACTTTCAAGAGTAGAAAAGATATTTTTTAGTATTTGAACAACATTTTTAGTATTTTTTGTATCTCTATCACGAGCTCATACATTATCATTTCCAAATTATTTTGACGATAGTTTTGGTAACTGGAACACCCCATCTCAAAATATATTTTATGATTGATGATTTAAATTATTTTGAGATAAAACAGAGATTTTATGACATGGAAGATTAGGTTATCCTATTTATGTACCAATTTATAAAGCTGTAATTACTGATTTTGTTTGATATTGGAATGATATTTATTCAAATATTTTTCAATATTTAGTATTTTTGTTTTTGATATTATTTACTATTTTTATCTCATTTAAGCAGACGAAAAATATTTTTTATGCAATTATTCCCGCTGTACTTATAACTTGATTACCGCTTGTATATTTTCATACTTTAGAGGGCTATTTAGAATTAACTTCAGCTACTTATACTGTGATAACTATTTATGCAATTTATAGATTTCTTGAAGAAAAAGATTTTGATTTCTTACTTTTAGGAACTTTATTTTGATTTACATTAGCAAATATAAAAAATGATTGACTTACAGTTTATTTGCCATGAATATTTTTTGCATTTATTCTCGTTTTATTTTTGAAAAAAGAATTTGGGTTAATATTTAAAAATTTAATTAAAAAAGAAAATATTTATAGAATTTTATTCTTAATATTTTATACTTTCGTACCATTTTTATTTATTAGAATATATCATTGACTTTGATTGAACCCAGCAACAAAAGATGGAGAATTAGGAATTTCAAAAATACATACTGAAATATTACCAGTCATAAAAAATATATTTATAAATCAAGATAATTACAATTTGATATTATTATTTGTTATTTTGTTATTTTTTTCTATAAATACTAAGAATAAAAATAATTTATTTATCTTATTATCAGGAATATTTATATTTATTATTCTTCTTTTAGTTTTTCTTCTTACTGCAAATTTTCAATTTGTTATGGATCAAACTACCGTAAATAGAGTTTTTACTATGTGATTTATTATTTTAGTATCTTATTTTTCTATATTTTTTAATTATGACTGAGACAAGAGATAATTCTTTTTGAAAAAATAAAATAAGTTTTCTAGATTTTTTTATTCAAAATATGAGAATAAATAAAATTAAGAAAATTTTAGATTTTGATAATAAAGTTGTTGTTGATACTTGATGCTGATTTAATGCAGTTTTTTTAAACATGATTTCAAAACATTTTTCAGCTAAAAAATTAATAGCTGTTGATTTGAAACTAAATCCAGAGTTAGCAAAATATTGAATAGAAACTATAGAATCTAATTTAAATAAAGAAATAAATTTAGATGATACATCGGCAGATATTGTTATTTCTATGGCTATTTTAGAACATTTAGAGGAACCAGAAAAATATTTAGCTAATATATTTAGAATACTAAAAAAAGATTGAGTTTTACTTATGACAGTTCCATCTGTATACTCAAAACCAGTTTTAGAATTTATGGCCCTAAATTTATGAATAATAAGTAAAGAAGAAATACTAGATCATAAAAAATATTATAATAAAGATTTACTTATAGATATCTTAACAAAAACATGATTTAAAAAGGAAAATATAAAACATAAATATTTTCAATTATTTATGAATAATATAGTAATAGCTAAAAAAAATGATTAAAAAAATATTAAAATATTGAATTTGAGGGTGAATATGAGCAGTTACAGATTTATTCTTCCTTTGGATTTTTACAGATATAGCTTGAATTTATTATATCTATTCGGCTATATTATCTTTTTGTATAGCCTTTTTTGTGTGATTTTTCTTTCAGAAATATATAACATTTTGATGCAAAAAAAGAAAACATATTGTCCAATGATTTCTATTTCTTATTTTCCAACTTGTATGACTTGTAGTTAATTTACTACTTCTTTGGATTTTGGTAGATAAATTTTGATTTAATTATATGCGAGTTGCAATTTTTAATAAAATCATTATTTTTGCTTGGAATTTCTTTATGAATCATAAATTTAACTTTAAATAAAAAATGAAAAAACTATCAATAATAATACCATTTTTGAATGAAGAAAAAACAATAGAAGGAACTTTGGATAAAGTTCTTTCTGTTGATTTATTGTCTTTAAATTTTACTAAAGAAATTATTTTAGTAAATGATTGAAGCTCTGATAATAGTGAGAAAATTATACTTGATTATATCAAAAATAATTCAGAAAAGGCAGAGTTTAATTATATCGAATACTGAAGAAATTATTGAAAATGATATGCTTGTAAAGAATGATTTAAAAAAGCAACTTGAGATTATTTTATTATTCAGGATGCAGATAATGAATATACTCCATCAGATTATAAAAATTTACTAGAAAAAATAGAATCTAGACAATTAGATTTTTTATATGGTTCTAGAATATTAGGATTAGATGAATTTAAAAACACATATTCAACAAAAACTTTTTTATTTTGATGACTTGTTGTTTCAATTTTGACTTCAATTTTGACTTTTACGAAAGTTACAGATGAACCAACTTGCTATAAATTATATAAAAAAGAATTAAGAGATTTACTTATTTTACCAAAAGAAAATTGATTTGAATGGGAACCTGCAATAACAGTTTTACTTTTAAAAAAATGATTTAAATATTGAGAAGAACCTATAAATTATACTGCTCGTAATTTCAAAGAAGGTAAGAAAATAAATTGGAAAGACTGAGTTAAAGCAATTTTAACTTTATTCAAACGGAGACTTTTTAAATAATATTTATGCAAATCAACACAATCTCACAAAATACTACTTCTATATAATTTTATAGCAAAAAACTTGAAAAATATAACATTACTATTGGGTAATGTTATATTTTTCAAGTTTTTTACTCATGAGTTATTTTTCATGGGTAATTTTTAGATTTTTTTACTCATGAACTATTTTTCATGGGAATTTTTTATAATCATTTTTTTAATCTTTCAAATAATTCTATATTTACAAAATATTTATGTTTTCATATTTGAATTACTATCATATATCAATTATCTACCATTTCTTGTAAATATTTTGCTGAAGTCTTCCTAGTAATTCACATTCCAGCAACTAAAAAATCTATTTTTGTATATGGATGGGAAAAAATTATTTCAAGTAAATCTTTAGAATATGTTTTTGGAATCTTTTCTTTCATGGATTTTTTTGTTTTTCACATCAAATCCCAAATAGATTTTATCATCTCCATAGTATCAAGTGAAGTTTTTTCTATTGCATCAAGCATATACAAAATCCATTCATCCCAATTTCATTTTTCTCTTACTTCTTGTAATAATCTATAATAATCTGATTTATGTTTAATAATATAATTACTAAGATATAAAATCGGCATATTAAGTAAATCATTTTTCACTAAATATAAAATATTTATAATTCTTCAAGTTCTTCAATTTCAGTCATAAAATGGGTGAATTGATTCAAATTGATGGTGAATTATTGCCATTTTAATAAGTGGATCAATATCTTCTAAATCTTCATTTATATATTTTTCTAAATTAGTCATTAAATCTTTTATTTCTTCTATATTTTGAGGCGGAGTATATATAGTTTCTCCAGTTTGATCATTTTTTAGTTTTGTTCAAATTTGAGTTCTAAATCCTGCATCATTTTTTTCTAAAATTTCTTGAATTTCTAAAATATCTCTATTTAAAAGCAGTTTATTTTTTTTGACTATATCAAAACCCAAAAGTAAAGCTTCTTTATAATTTGCAACTTCTTTTGTTTGAGTTGATAGAAAACTTTTATCAATTTGGGACTTATAAAGTTCATCATGAGTTGTTATTATATTCTCTATTTCACTACTGTCTTTTGCTTCTTGTAAAGAAAGAGAATTTATCAAAATATTTTGATTTGGAATTTTATGAGATAATCAATTAAGTTCGGCAAGGGCTTTATGTGCTCGTATTAATTTCTTAATTATTTCAGGCTTCAAAAAATTATGATTTAGAGGTAATTTTTTCATACTTTTATTAATTGTCATTTTTTATTTATAACTCTCCTATTTATAGCAAAAAACTTGATAAAATCAAACTTATTATTAAAACTATAATAGTATTAATTAACTAAACTTTTTTATGCAAATACATACAATCTCACAAAACACTACTTCTATATCTTGTATCCCAGAAAGATGATGATTAATTACATCTATTAAATTAGCTTCTGAAGAGATACTTTTCCTAAATGAGGAAACACTTCATAATTTGGAAAAAAACGTAAGAGGAGGGATTCCTGTTATGTTTCCAAATGCTTGACCACTTAGAGAAAACTCTCTTTATAATCTATCTCAACATTGATTTGCTAGAAATAAGCCTTGGCAATATGAGAAAATAACGGGTACTAGTTTAAAAATGTATTTAGAATCAGATAGAGAGTCAAAAGAAATTTTTCCTTTTGATTTCAGAATTGAAATGATACGAGAAATCTCCGTAGGGAACGATTGCATCGTTCCTAAAAAGGATATCGTTCCTCAAAAAGATATCGCTTCAAAAGTAGTTAAAATTATTCAAAAAATTATAAATACTTGAAATCAAGATTTACCATCGCGAATAGGATTACATCCATATTATTTCGTGAAAAATGAAGATAAAGAGAATTTAAAAATATATTTATGAGAAAAAATTCTAGATGACTATAGTTTTGTAAACTGAGAAACTGTTTATCTAGATAATCCAGGAAATATAAAAATAGTTTTTCCAGACTGAAAAACTATGGAATTAAACTATGATTCTTCATATAAGAAGCTTTGGATCCGGTCAGAAATAGGGAAAGATTTTATCTGTATCGAACCAGTTTATTGAGATGAACAAGCCTTGCTTGATAATCCTATGATTTTGAAAAGTGGGGAAGAGAGTAATTTTGAAATAACTATTAAAAAAGACTAAATTTTAAATTTAGTCTTTTTTAATAGTTATATTTATTTATATAATTCAGAATGAGTTCATACTTTTAGTAATTCTATTATTTCGTATGTATTATTTGAAAGTTCTCTAAAAATTATTCTATAATCTCAAGTAGCATTTATACTTCTAAGTCATTTAAAATCTCAGATTAATCAATGATTGTTTAATTTTTTATTGAAATGATCTTTTGAAAATAAAATTAATGTTTCATTTACTTTGCTTTTTAATTTAGCATTTAATTTTTTATAATTTTTTTCAAAAGTTTTGTGTTTTTTAAAAATCATATTAATTTAAACTTAAGATTAAATCATTTATATTATTATAAGTTCAAACTATATTATTAGGATTATAGATTTCTCATGATTTTATATATTCTCTTAGACTCATATCTTCAGGTTTTTTAATTATTCTTTTTTTTGTTCAAATTAATCAATCCAAAGTTTTTTGATCAAGCTCAATAATAATTTTTTCTGAATTTTTAGCATTAAATCAAATAATTTTGAAGTCTTTTTTTGATAATATTGTAGCCATATTTATATATTTTAAATTTAATTAAATTAATTATATTTAAGATTAACTAAAATCAAACTTTATTTCAAAAAAGACTAGGAATTTTTTCCCAGTCTTTTTTCTTAATATCATTTATTTTTTTCGTAATATTGTTTTTTTGTTAGATACAAATCATCTTCTATAAGTCTTCTATTTTTAGCTATCAAATCTCAGATTATTCCAAGAGCATAAAATTGTATAGCAATCATTAAGAAAACTCCAGAAATAACAAGCGATTGGATTTTGCCAGTATCAACAGGATTCATCATATAAAAATACATAAATCTAGAAAGTCCTATTAATCCTAAAACCAAAAATGGAGTTCCAAGAGCAAAAAATATTCTCATTGGATTATACATTGCATAAACTCTAATCATAATTTGAGTAGTTTTATACATGTGATGCCACATATTTTTGAATAATCTTGAAGGTCTTGTTGGTCTGTTTGTAGTAATATCAACATCAACTATTTTGATTCTTTTTCTACCAGCTTGAATAAGTGTATCAACAGCATAAGAAAAATCAGAAGTTACATTTAGTTTTAATAATGCTTCCTTAGAATAAGCTCTAAATCAGCTAACACTATCCGGAATATTTGTTCCTGATAAATATCTTACCATAGCAGATCCAAGCCATTGAAAAAATTTCTTCAAAAATGAAAAATGAGAGATTTTTTTAGTTTGTCTATTTCACATAACAAAATCAGCTTTTCCTTCCAAAATAGGTTTTATTAAGTCTGGAATAAATTTACTTGGATATTGATTATCTCAATCAGTATTTACCAAAATATCAGCTCATTCTAAAAGTGCTTTATGAACTCAAGATTTAAATGAATTCCCAAGCCCTTTATTTCCAATATGTTTAACTATATAATCAACTCCAAATTTAGTAGCCACTTCTATAGTTTTATCACTAGACCCATCATCAATAATCATAGTTTCAATTTCATCTACTCCATCTATTTGAGTAGGTAATTCTTCTAGAACTGAAAGCAGAGTTTTTTCTTCATTAAAACAAGGAATTTGTATTATTAATTTCATAAGTTTTTGTTAAAATTATAAATTTTAGAGAACAAATCCCCCGGCTTCATTCCTCAGCCACCCCCTTAATAAGGGGGACTTTTTTATTTTACTCTTGTCCCCCTTATTAAGGGGGTGGTCGTAGACCGGGGGATTTGTTCTATTTCTCCCTTTTTAGAAAGGCGAAGTACCCGAAGGGGGGGGAGGGATTTTCCTATAAATGTTTCTTAGAGACTTTTCATATAGATTTGTATATAAATCATTCATCAATTAGATTTTCATCTGCCCAAATATTTCTACCATCTATTATAATATTTCATTTCATAGATTTTCTAATTCTTTTTATATCTGGAATTTTGAATTCATTCCATTCAGTTAGAACTATTAGAGCATCACTATCTTCTAAAGCCAGGTAATTAGTTTCACAAAATACTACTTCACTATTTTCTCTAAATACTCCTTCCATATGAGTCATACAAGCCGGATCAAAAGTCTTAATTTGTTCTACTCAAAGTTCAAGTAATCTATTTATTACTGAAATACTTGGAGCTTCTCTAATATCATCAGTATTCGGTTTAAAAGCGAGTCACCAGATAGAAATAGTTTTTCATTTTAATAGTTGTGATTCATTAATTTCTTCCTTTTCCAAAGGAAGTCCTTCGGAATGTAATGGAGAAGGGATGGATTCCATCGATTCTATCAATTTATCAATAACTATAGTTTTTTGTCTTTCATTTACATTTTCAGTCTCTCTGATTATTTTGAATTCGTGATCGAAGTCTTTTCAAGTTTCTATAAAAGCTTTTATATCTTTCGGAAAACAAGATCAACCATAACCGATTCCAGATTCTAGGAATTTATTTCCGATTCTATTATCCGCTCATATTCACTTGCTTATATCTCAAATATTTCATCCTACTTTTTCCGCAAAATTTGCTATTTCATTGATGAAACTGATTTTTGTAGCGAGGAATGCGTTTGCTGCATATTTGATTATTTCTGCTGAAGCAATATCAGTTATTATGATTTCAGTTTTGTTTGCTAGAGGTTTGTAAATCTCTTCCATTATTTGTTTAGCTTTTTCGTTTTGTACTCAGCAAACTACTCTATCAGGATTTAAAAAATCATATATAGCACTTCATTCTCTAAGAAATTCTGGATTTGATGCAACATCAAATTCTATATCTTTTCCTCTTTTTTGAATTTCTTTTTTGATTATATCTCTACATCTTTTTCCAGTTCCTACTGGAACAGTTGATTTGTTTATGAAAAGTTTATATTCACTTATATTCTCACCAAAAGTTTTAGCTACTTCTTCAACATATTTTAAGTCAGCCTTATTATTATTTTCTTTATCTGGAGGAGTTCCGACAGCTGAAAAAATAGCTTTCCCAAATTTTATTCACTCAGGAATATTAGTAGAAAATGATAACCTACCTTGTTTATAATTCCTTTTAACAAGTTCATCAAGTTCTGGCTCATAAATGGGAATTATTCATTTTTTCAGATTTTCTATCTTTTTTTCATCAATATCAATACACATTACTTCGTGTCATAATTCTGATAAACAGGCTCAACTAACTAGTCATACATATCCAGTACCAAAAATACTTATTTTCATTTTTTTATTACTTATTTTTAATTACTATACTTATATCCAAAAAAGCAAACTTTTCAATTAATTTACTAAAAAAACTTTGACTTTCTCTATTTTTTTATATAATAAGCCAGCACTAAATATTGGGATGTCGCCAAGTGGTAAGGCAGCGGACTTTGACTCCGCCATTCGTAGGTTCGAATCCTACCATCCCAGCCATTAAAAATAAATAATAAAAGTATTACTTAGAAATAAGTAATACTTTTTTAAAAATCTTTTATTTGTTAATAAAAAATTAATATTTGATATGTAAAATATAAAAATGATAAGATATTCTTATCATTTTTAATTCTTTAATGTTTTGTTTTATGAAAATAAAAAATGTGATATTTAAGAAAATACTATTTTTAGGGATATTATTTTCTCCATTATTTTATAATAGTGCTTTAGCAACAAATATAAATAATAGTGATTATGTTGTTATTTATGTTGATTCTACAATTGATAATGATAATGACCGGACAACATGAAAAATAATGAAAATAAATAAGGATGGGGAAAAAGAAGTTTTTGAATCTTCTATAACATCTTTAAATCAACCTGTTGCATTTAAAAAACAATGAGATTATGTTTATTGGAGTTATTTTAAAATAGTTCCAACTGATATGTATTATTTTAAAAAAAATATTAATGATAATTATAATACTCCTGCAATTTCTATAACAGCTTTAGAATTTCACAACATACCATGAACATCCTATTGGTGATCAAATGATATTTCAATTGATAATTATCGGAAAACTATTTGATGAATGTATTGACAATCTATCCAGCCTTATAAATGAAGTACTATTAAACTTTCTAATAGTTGATTTGATATTTACAAAAATTGAATTTCTGAACATCTTTTTTGAAAAAGTCGGGAAGTTACATGGAATTGATTTTTTTGGGTGGATGAAAATTTAGATACATTATACTATAAAACATTTGATTATAATGAAGATTCTTCATATTTACAATGATGGTGAATATATAATCTTAAAACTAAAGAAAAAAATATATATGAATCTTTTGATAAAATAGAATGACATTTGTCATTTGATACAGATTTATGAAATTCTGTTTTTTGTTGATGGGAAGGATTAAAAGTTAAAGAAAAAAAATGAAATATTAATAATTTAATAATTGATAAATGAATAGTATCTTGACATTGGATGCATTGAGTGGATAAAAATTGTCTTATTTTTACAAATGATATACCTCCAATAGATCTACCTCAACTACCAGATAATTGAGATTATACATATTATAATAATTGAATAATAGGATTAAATAATGATTTCATAAATAACTCATCTAATCTATCTAATAATTCACAAGATACTGTGGATCCAGTAAATATTTCTAATTGAGAATTTGATTATTTGAATAAATTATTATCTTTAAAATGATTAAATTTAAATTATGATTTGGATATAAAATACTCAAATCAAGTATATTATAATTGACCACTTTGATTTAATTTTGATCATAATCAAAATATATATATTTCAAAAAATGATGATAATATAATCGATTTACATAATTGATTATTTTCTATTTCAAAATTTAATTGAGAAAATAGCTATAATTTATCTTCAAGAGCAACTTTATCAAAAGAAAATGAATTATATAAAATAGTATTTGATAACTGAAAAAAATATTATTTTAATGATATAAATAAAATATCAAAAATAGAAGATAAAAATGGAAATGCCTTATCTTACTACTATGATGCAGATAAAAAACTAATTAAAACTATAGATACTTTATGAAAAGAAATAAACTATATTTATAATGCTGATTCTAGACTTGTAAAAATTACTACTTCAAATAATGATGAAATAGATTTTATTTATGACTCTAATAATGATTTAGTAAGTATAAAAACTTGAAAAAATTGAAGTTTAAAAGAAATCAAATTTGAATATATTTCTTGAAATGCAAATGAAAAATTAAATCATAATATATCAAAACTAATTGATTCAAAATTACAAACTTATGTAGAAAATACATATGATGAATCGGACAGAGTAATTAGTCAAAAATATTGAAATTGAACAGTAAATTATACATATACTAGCAATGAAAATTGAAAAGTAATAAAAAATAATGTAATAAATAGAAATTGAGTAAAAACAGAGTATTCTTTTGATATAAATTGAAATACTATTTCAAGAAAAGTAGAAACAAATAATTGAATTGTAGAATTCAAATATGAATATGATGAAAATGGAAGACTTACAAAAGATATTAATCCAAACTGAAAAATTATAGAATATTCTTATGATTCTTTATGAAGACTCCTTATACAAAAAGAAATCTGAGAATATGAGAAAATCTCAAGATACGAATACGAATGAAATTTTGAAACTCCAATAAAAATAACAAAATCAAACGGACTTATTATAGAAAATAATCTTAATGAAAAATGAAATGTAATAAATAAAAAAATTTTTAATTGAGATGAAATTCTAGAAACAAGCTATGAATATGATAATTTATGACAACTTGTAAAAACTATAAATCCAAATTGATTAAAAACTAGTTTAGAATATCAAAATGGAAATTTAGTAAAAATATCAAAAAAAGATTCATCATTACTTGCTATATTTTCAGATACTATTGATACAAGTTTTACTTATGATAATGCTTGAAATATTTTATCTGTAACAGATGCAAATTGAAATACAAAAAGTATAAATTATAATAAATTTAATCAGATAATAAAAACTATTAGTCCGGAGTGAGTTATAAATTCTTTTGAATATGATTTGAATGGAAATAATATAAAACAATCTGAAAAAGTTGATAATAATGATGTAAATGTCTCAAAAACTTATGATATTTTAGATAAAATTTCTGAAATAAATAATCCTATTTCAAAAGATTTAAATTCTAAAACAAAATTTGAATACGATAATAATGAAAATATCAAAAAAATTACTTATCCAAATTGAGCTGTAAAAGAATTTTTCTATAATGAATTTGATAAAGTAATAAAAACTATTTTTGAATGAATTGAAACGAAATATGAATACGATAATGCTTGAAATATTACAAAAATTATTGATGCTAAATGAAATTCAAAAACTCTAAAATATGATTTATTTAATCAAGTTACTAAAATAACAGATGAATTAGGAAACATTACAAATTTAACTTATGATGTTTCTTGAAATGTTATAAAAATTGAAGTATTTAACAAAGAAAATAAACTTTTATCAAAACAAGAAAAAATTTATGATTTACTTGGAAATACTACAAAAGAAATTATCTATAATATAGAATCAAATACTCAAATTACTACAAATTATATTTATAATAAATGACTTTTAGTTGAAAAAATAGAAAATTCAGGAAATAAAACAAGTCTTAATTATGATATATTTTGAAGAAGTCTTTCTATAATAGATTCTCTATGAAATAAACAAACTTTTGAATATGATAAAAATGATAATATTACTAAAAAATCAATTATAAGTAATATTTGAAAAATTCTAAATACATATTATTTTTATGACAAAGATAATAGACTTATTTGAGAAAAATCAGATAATGATGTTCTGAAATGATATATTTACAATTCTTTAAATCAAATCACAAGAGTTCTAGACAAAAACTGAAATAAAACAGATTTAGAATATAATTATCTTTGAAAAGTTACAAAAAAGATTCAATATATAAATTGAAAAAATATTGAAACAAAATTTGAATATGATATAAACTGAAACTTAATAGCAATTATTGATTGAAATTGAAATAAAACTACTTATGTTTATGACTTATTTAATAGACTTAAAAAAGAAATCTATAGTGATACAAAACAAATAAATTATGAATATGATTCACTAGGTAATGTAGTTAAAAAAACTGATCCAAACGGGAATATTATCTCAAATACTTTTGATTTTCTAAATAGATTAGTAGAAAGAAATATTTCAAATTCTACTTGAATAATCTGAACTATAAAAGAAAACTATATTTATGATGATTTATGAAGATTAATAAACTCAAAAAGTATAGATAATGAATGAAAAACTATTGAAACAAGTTTCGTATATAATTCGCTTAACCAACTTACAAGTGAAACAAATAATTGAAAAACAATTAACTACGAATACGATTTTAATTGAAATCAAGTAAAACTAATCTATCCAAGTTGAAAAGTAGTAACAAAATCTTATGATGAGATAAATAGACTTAAAAATATAAATACACCTCACCCTAACCCTCTGCTTCGCTCTAACTTCGAAGATAGTCGTGCAAGCACTCCTGTCTCAGTTATGCTTGCAGGCGAGGGAACAAAAGGAATAAATATAGACTATAATTATTCTTGATTAGAATTAGTAAATCAAATCAATGGAAATACTACCAAAACAAACTATTCTTATGATAATCTATGAAGATTACAAGAATTAAAAAATATTTCTATTGAAGAACTTAAAAAATGAAAAAATACTTCAACACAAGAAAATATTATAAATAGTTTAACTTTTTCATACGATAATATTTGAAATATTAAATCAAATTGACTTGAAAACTATAATTATGATGAAATTTCAAGATTAATATCAAGTCAAATAATCCCTCCCCCTTCGGGTTCTCCCTTTGAAAAAGGGAGAAAAGAAGAGTTTGTTTATGATAATATTTGAAATAGAACAAGTTCTCAATTAACAGAAGAAAAAACAGTTTGAAAATCTTGAAAAAAAGATATTACAAATGTTGATTATATTACCAATGAACTGAATCAATATACTCAAACAAATATTGAAAAGAAAAATGAAAATTTCGTTTATGATAATAACTGAAATCTTATACAAGATAATAAACAAAAATATTTCTATGATTATAGAAATAGATTAGTAAAAGTAGAAGAATTAGAAATACCTCACCCTAACCCTCTCCTTATAGGCGAGGGAATAAAAGGAAAAAATCAAAAATATAAAAATAGTGAAATTATTGCAAAATATTCTTATGATACTTTATGAAGAAGACTAGAAAAAATAGTTTATGAAGATGATAAAGATAAAAATGAAAACAAAGTGGTAAAATATACTTATGCTTGAAATAATGCAATAGTTGAAGAAATTTTTGAACAAGAAAAAGATAAATTGAAACTAGAAGAAACAAAAGAAAATATTTATTCAAACACTATTGATGATATTTTAGCAAGTATTATAACAAAAGATTGAAAATCTAAAGTTTATTACTATACTAAAAACCAATTATGAAGTATTACTGCAATTACAGATGAAAAAGGAAAAGTAGTAGAAGAGTATAAATACGATGTTTTTGGAAAAGCTTACATAAGAGATTGAAAATCTGATAATTGGAGAGATTTTAAAGACTCAAAAATAAATAATGATAGATTGTTTACTGGAAGAGAATTTGATAAGGAAATATGATTATATTATTACAGAGCAAGATATTATTCTGCTGAACTTTGAAGATTTATATCAAGAGATCCAATTGGACAAGTTGATGATATAAACTTATATAGTTATGTTGGGAATAATAGTGTGATGTTTGTTGATCCGATGGGGAAGGAAAAGAGTTTGATAGTATGAAAAATTACAATTTATTCTTGGTATGAAAATCCATATATTTTTATAGATTGACATTCTTGGATAGAATTAACGATAAATTGAGAAACTACTTCATATTGAATTTGAAATAATTGGTCAAATTCAACTTATGCTATAAACCAAAATTCAGATATAGTAAAAAATAGAGAAAAAGATAGAAATTATGCTAATTATGATAATGTAGTTTCAATATGAGAATATATAAATTGATATCAGTATGATACTATAATTAATACTATAAATTCAGATATTAGTAATTGACTTAAATGGTCTGAATTTGCACCTTGTAGTGACTTTGCTACTGATATATGGAATACTGTATCTGATAATTATTTAAATGATGGTCTTGTAAGTAATCCTGATTCATTAGCTACCTCTATAGAATCTCTTAGAAATAATGCAAAAGATTATTATTCAAATATAAATAATCTTAGTTATTGACAATGAACTTATTCATTACCAGATTTATATAAAGATTTAATTTATTAATTTAATTGTAATGAAAAATAAAACTTATAAAATAATAAAATATATAATGATAATATTTTTATCTATAACATTAATTTTTGCATTAGTATTGATATATTATATATTTCGAATTAATAGTTATCATAAAAGTATGAAACCTTTTGAATTTTTAAGTATTTATCAAACTTGAACATATATTTCATTTTGGGGTGATTCTGGAAATATCTATAATGGTATAGTAAATTTAGAAAAAGATGAAAATAAGAAGAAATTATATTTTAGATATTTAAATACAACAGATAAGTTAGAAAATAATTATTTATTTGAGGCAAAAAAGTTTATTTGATATGAGATGTGTTATTTAAATAATTATTGAGAATATTGTTTTTGAAAAGTAAAATAGAATAAACCAATTATGAAGTATTACTGCAATTACAGATGAAAAAGGAAAAGTAGTAGAAGAGTATAAATACGATGTTTTTGGAAAAGCTTACATAAGAGATTGAAAATCTGATAATTGGAGAGAGTTTAAAGAAAGTAAAATTGATAATACAAGACTTTTTACTGGAAGAGAGTTTGATAAGGAAACAGGATTATATTATTATAGAGCAAGATATTATTCAGCAGATTTATGAAGATTTATATCAAGAGATCCAATTGGACAAGTTGATGATATAAATTTATATAGTTATGTTGGGAATAATAGTGTGATGTTTGTTGATCCGATGGGTTTAGAAAAAGCTATATTGACGATATACTCTGATAGATGAAGTAGTTGAAATGAATCGTTTATTGAAGGACATAGCTGGATAGAAATAACAAAAAATTGACATACAATTACATATTGATTATGGCCAGATAGAGATAGTTTAAAATATCCTGTAAGTGATTGAATTCAAGTAAATTGACCAGAAACATATTTAAATTATGATAATTTTGAATATGCAAAACTTGAATTAGATAAAAATAAAATGGAAATATTAAATGATTATATATATTATAGTATTTATAATATTAAATGGGGATATGCTTATCCATGTAGTGCTTGGGCATCAGATGCTTGGAATACTGTATCTGAATATAAGTTAGAAGATAGGAATTCTTTTTGAATAAGTAATCCTAATACGCTTGCAGATTCAATAAATAATTTATAAATCTATATATTTAATTTATAACAGCTAAAATTTATATTATTAACTTAATTAATAATGAAAACTTTTTTTTCAATAATAATTATAATTATATTACTGATATTATTATCAATAATATATAATATGTCTATTTCAAAATGAACATTTGTTAACAATTGATGAAAATTTTTAGAGATTAGTACTACTAAGAATATTTTATATATAAATTGATATATCTGAGACTCATCTATATGAGTTTCAGATATAGAATATTCAATTGAGGATGAAAAAATATATATATCATTTTATACAAAGTTTTTTAAATTTTTACTTAATCCTAAAAATGAAATTTCTATTGATTTAGATAAAAAATGAATATATAAAATATATTATAAAAATTCAGATTGAAGTACTGATTTTATAAAAGAGATAGAATATAAATAGTATATTTTAGTCTTTTTCTTAATTATGATAATTATTTAAAATTATGAAAAAAATAATTAAACAATGACTTATTATACTATCATTAATCTTGATGTTTTACAGTATATTTTCTATTTGATTTTGAGAATATATTTATTATAATAATAAAATTCTTTGATATTATTGAGATAATACAATTGATGAACCAGTATTATTTATACCCACAGAAAATAATAATATTTATTTATATTCTCCAGAAAAATCTATAACTTTTAAAAAAGATATTAAATTAGATTTTTTTGAAAATTTTATTTACCAGCCATTATTTAAAATTACTCCAAATAAATACTTTAATTTTGTAACTATACCACCTAATAAGAAATTTGATAATGGTAAAATTCTATTATCGGTTGATAAAATAAGTATATATAATAATTGAGAGTGGAATTATTCTATTTTTTCATGATTATTATTAAAATTATCTTGAATTTTTGGTAATCCTGATACATTTAATAAGTTTTGAACTACTTTCTATTATTGGAAAATATGAAATGAATCATTAATTTTATGAACTTATAATACATTAGAAAATCAGCAACAAATAAGGATTTCATTACAAGATACCCGTCTTACAGATATTTATTGAGAAGCTATAACTGAAATTCCTAAAAAACAATCAGTTCTTTTATTAATATCTAGATTTTGATTTATGAAAAAGATTTGGTATATAGATAATTAAATTATAACAAGTAAAATTAAAATATTTTAAAGTTTATTACTATACTAAAAACCAATTATGAAGTATTACTACAATTACAGATGAAAAAGGAAAAGTAGTAGAAGAGTACGCCCATAGGACGTCCTCTTGGGGGATAAATATTATGTTTTTGGAAAAGCTTATATAAGAGATTGAAAAAGTTATAATTGGAGAGAATTTAAAGAGTCAAAAATAAATAATTCTAGATTATTTACTGGAAGAGAATTTGATAAAGAAATAGGATTATATTATTACAGAGTAAGATATTATTCTGCAGAACTTGGAAGATTTATATCAAGAGATCCAATTGGGCAAGTTGATGATATAAATTTATATAGTTATGTTGGGAATAATAGTGTGATGTTTGTAGATTCAATGGGGAAGGAGAAAGAATTAGCTATGGTAATTGATAGATTTAATTATTTATGAACTTATTTTGAGAATCTTTATAGTTTTAATACTCATAACATTTTCTGAGATATAACCATAGACCCTAATTTATGAAATATAAAATTAAATTCATAAATTAGAAATTTAGCTGATTTCATAGACCCATTAAAAAATTGAGAATATGATGGTAAAAAACTAATAATAGATTGAAAAGATATTTGCTTAGCAGATTTCAAGTAAGGTTCTTTTAAAAATTAAAGTTTATATAAAAAATAAAGACATTGATTATTTTCAATGTCTTTATTTTTTAATCTAATAAATCTATTATCATTCTAATACTTCATCAATCCTTTATTCCAGTACTTTGCCAAAAAAAGTTTCTTATTTCTCAGTTTGCTATTTTTGCTTTAAATGAAGCTTCATATGATTGTCATTCTTCTAATGATCAAATAAAATTACTAGCTCATCTAAATTCTTTTTCATCATAAGAATAAAATAATTCCGCAAGTGTTTTTCATTCATCTTGCCATTCTTGTATAAAATCAAATGAATATCATGTTGCTTCTTCCATTTTAGAATTCCAGTTTATAACTCTTCCAGTAGAATTATATCTTGCTGTTGGGTAAGATAATTTTTCTATTAATACATCTATTAGTTTATCTTTTCATAATGATGCTGATAATAAACTTGTTTTTACGTCATTGATTTCATCTTGTTTTTGTTTATCCTTATTATTTATCTCTCTTTCAAGTCTTTTTACTAATTCAGTTAATCTGTTTATTTCTTGATCTTTTAAAACTAAAGCATTTTCTTGATCTTTTTTTTGTTCTGGATATTCTTGTCTAATCATTAATCTAATATTTCATCAATCTTTTGTAGGGTAACTATTCCAAAAAGTATATTTTATAACATCATATTTTGTTATCATATCAAATTCTCGATCTTCATATCAATCTCATTCTTTTAACATTGATAAGAAAAATTTAACTCTTTCAAATTCTTTTTTATCATATCAATAAAATAATTCCATTGGATTTCCTCAATTTTTTGTATAGTCTAATATTTCTTCTTTTGAATATCATGTTAAATATTCCATTTTATTATTCCAATTTAATATTTCTCAAGATGCAGAATACCTAACAGAAGGGAAAGGTAATTTTTCAATTAACTCACTTAAAATATCAGTATCTAAATTTATGATATTATCTATTTGTGATTTTATATCAGTTTCAAGCATTCGAATATCTTGATTAATATCGAATCTTTTTCCTTCACTTATTCAGTGTTTTTCTAGAATCTGATCTACATTAGAGGCTATTTTTATATTTTCATTTCATCCTGTTTTGTCTTCTAAAATAGATGAATTTCATTTATCTTTAATTTCCATTTTTAATTACATAAAAAATAAGAGCATATATTACTTAATACATACTCTTATTCAAGTTTTGTTCTATTTACTATTTTATATTTATTTGTGTAATTTAATTTCACTTAAACTAGGGTATTTGATTTGTAGTCATTTTTCTACTCTATTTTTAGAATTTTTATATAAATTTATAGCATTTGTTCTACAAACTTTTTCTCTAGTTTTTTCACTTAATGAATCAAGAAAATGATTAAATCTAGAGTTTGTAACTCATATTTTATAAAATCAGTTTCCAAGAATATCTGAACCTATCATAACTCTATCAGAAAATTTTTCAGTCAAAGCTATCCATTCCTCAATTGTTACACTACTTATAGAAATTATATCATCGAAAACAACCCAAGAATAATCCACATAAAGTCTAGGATATTCAGATAATAATCTATCAATCATTTTAGCGTAATATGGAGCATTTAATCTTCTTGATGCTCAACAATGAGTAAATACTACTTTAGCTTTTGGATATTCCATTAGCATAGATTCCATTTCATGTAAATATTTTGGATAATCAGAAACTCCAGGAGAGGTGATATTATTGTGAATCATTACAGGTAAATCATATTTTGAAGCAAATTCAAGTATTTTTGAAGTCGCTTTTGTATTCATTCTTGGAGCTTCTCATTGAGTTTGAAATGTTAAATCATCATGTCTATAAAGAATTTCTCAAATTCCGCAAAATACTCAAGGATTATATTTAAAAGTTCTCTCAATATAATTTACTGCATCTATATCCATAGGATTAAATCAACACATTAGTGGGAAAAATTTTTCTTTTTCACTCTTTGATAAACTATTATACTCGTTAGCTACTATTGTATCAGTTGAAGAATCATAATAACATTCATTATCATCATCTAGATAATATTCAGGTCTTTCTCTTTCATTTTCTGACCATATTTTTTTTGTAGGAGTACCAAAAATCACAGCTTTTTCTATATTTGATTTATTCATATAATAAAGCAGATTTTTAAGTCATTCAGTTTCTCATAAAAAATCAACTACATGAACATGCGCATCAACAATAGGATATTTAGGTCAGATACTTTTTTCTAAATTATCCAATTTTTCCAAAAAAAGAGTTTTATTTTTATTTTTTCTAATCTCTTCTTTTATCTTTTTTGCTATGAATTCAGGATTTATTGCTCATTTTACTTTTTTATTAGTTTTTTTGAGTGATGTTTTTATTGTTGTCATATTTATTTAATTCATAAATAATTTAAAAATATTTTTTCTTTTTCATGGGGAAGTCTAAGTAGAAAATAGTGAAATTCTTCATCATTTAAGAAAAATTTAACTAGTTCTTCTTTTTTATAAAATGTTAGCAATTCTTTTGATTGTTTAAGTGTCAGTCATTTAAACATAACAAGTAAATCTTTATAGGTTTTTATTTTTTTATAAACATTTTCAAGTCAAAGCATATTTATAAGTTTTTCTTTGTTTGTATTACTTAGATAATGAAGAGTCATTATTATCTCATTAGTCCTAGTAAAAGTTTCTTTTATAAAGTCTTCTCATAGAGTTTCAAGTAATTCAGTTTCTGATTTATCATAAACAAATTCAAATATATTTTTTAAATCGTGAGCATCTCTGATAAATAATTTTAATCATTTTAATCTAAGTCTTTTTATTAAAATTATTTTATTTTCTTCTTCAGGGATTCTCGCTAAAATTTCTCATAAATATTTTGAACTTCAAACTATATTATGCAGATTATCTCATATTTTAAGTAAAAGTAGCATATAATTTTTCTTACTTAATGTTTTCAGAAATTTCAAAAGTCCTTTGTATGTTTTGATTATTTTCAAAAGGTCTTCATCAAGTTGCATTATTATATTCCAGTGGATTAACTCAGCAATAGAATCATCTCAACCAAGTATTCACATAATTTGAGATAATTCGTTTTCATTTCTGAAATAGTATTTTTTACCAAGTATTTTAAAAGAGTAATTTTCCATAATTATTTTATTTAAATTTATTTACATATATTCTAACATATATTTACTAATTTTTAAAATAAAATGATTGACAATTTAGAATATTATTGTTTATTTCTAAACAAAAAAGAGAGATTTTAGAAATCTCTCTTTTTTGTAATTTTAATAATTCAGAACTAAGTTGAAATTTGCATTTGTAGAATAATTTCAAGCAGCTTGTAAATCATCAACTCTTACATAATATTTAATTTTATAAAAATATGTTTTTTGAGTTCAGTCAGAACTTGATACATCTTTTGTTATATTTCAAACAATAGTATTATTTACTGGATTTATTATTGAGTTATAATCTCTTATTGTTCAATTTTCATTTTTATATAAATCAAAACCAAATCAATAATTTGTAGCTCAAGAATAATCAGGAATATCTGTTAATCATTTACTTAATGCTCCAGCTTTTCAGTTATAAAGATTAAATCCAGCTCAAAGAGTTTTTACTGTTATAGATTCTTCAACTACAGCATATTTTCAGATATTAGCCTTTACGCTTCAAATATCTACACTTCAAGTTGATACAACAAATTCTACTTTATCAACATAGAAATTTATAACTTGAGTTACGGTATTTCCAGCTTTATCATCTATAGTAAAAACAGCTTTATATTTACCAAAGTTAAGATGATTAAGCGTATAATTAGCACTTGTAGTACCTATATTACTAGAAGCTATTTGAGAAACTAAAGTATCAAAACTAACTCAATTATATTTTTGTATTACTATATTTGATGTTCCAGTAGAAACTCAAGCTATATCATCAGAATAATTATAAGTTAAATTTACATTATCTCAAATAGGAAATAGTGTATTTTCTGTAGGAGTAAATGATCAAATAACAGGAGGAGTTACATCTATTTTATTATCAGTTCCAGGAGTTCATTTAGGTATTAAGTCATCAAATCAAACAGAAGCTACTGCAGAATACCAATTTGTTCAAACTGTTCAATTTCAAGGAACATTTTTTCTTTCCATAGAAATATTTGAAACTGAATTTCATGCTGCCCAAGGAAATGAAACAACTGAATCATAGATAGCTCATAAATTATCAGTAATAACTATGTTTGATTGACTTGAACTATTTAAACTCAAAGAACTTGTTATATAATTAGGACTTATAGATCAAGATAATATTGATAGGGAAGTATTAGAATTTACTATCAGATAATATCAATTAGCTCAAATCGTAGCTCAAGCTGGAAGACTTAAATTTGTAGTTCCAGAATTGCTAGCATTTTGTAAAATCCATCCAGACATAGAAACAGAAGTATTTCACATATTTCTAAGTTCTATATATTGATTTGCTTTAGTATTAGAGTACATAACTTCATTTATTACTACACTAGGACTAATACGAGCAAATACTTGATTAGTTTGTTTATTTCAAGCAGAATCACTAGCTGTATTTGTTTTAAAACTTATAGTTGATGTTCAATATGTTATATTAGAAGAACTCAAAGTTAATATTGCTGAGTTTGTTCATGAAGTGAAATTTACTCATATTATACTAGCTGTAGTTCAAGTTAATACAAAATCAGAAGCAAGTAAGCTAGCATTTGTAATATTTTCACTAAAACTAAGATATAATTTATCTATAGAATCAAATCTAGCAAATGATATAACTGGTCACATTTTATCACTCGAAGTTGAATATCAAGCTTCAGCTAATACTAAATTTCAATCAGAATCTTTTAGTGAAGTATTTGAAATAATTTTTGAGTCAAGTAATACTGATGTATCAATTACATCTTTTTCATCAACATTTGCAATTATATAATTAGATCAAGTAGCATAAGATGCTATGTTATATGAATTCACTCAAATAAGAGTAGATGAAATATTTCAGTTTATATTTTCACTAAAATTTATTTTAACTGCATCAGCTTTCCCATTATTATTTGAATCAAGAGTTTCTCTAGAAATTATTTTAGGGCTTACTCAATCTGTTACTGCTAGGTTGAAATTAGCCGTAGTATTATTTGATGAATCTTTTAATGAAGTTCAACTATAAATAACATTTGGTTTATAAGATGAATCATTATCACTACTAGTTTCAGCTAAATTTAAACTTAATGTAGAAGTTCCAGTTCAAGTTAAACTAGATATACTAGATCAAGTAGATAAATAAGATAAACTTAAATTACTAGGATTTATATTTGCTATATTTTCACTAAATAATAAATTTACTTTATCAACTTTATAATTTGAATTATTATCACTTGTACTAGAACTAAGTAAAACTGGACTAGCTTTATCTTCTATAGGAGTAGATGTTATATTTCAAGCTAAATTTCAAGCTAAATCAGTATAAATTGTATTATTTAAACTAAGTGCTAGATTGCCAGTTGCTGTATTAAATGCACTAGATTCATTTAGTATTAAATTTATTTTATTTGATGAAGTATTTACTGAAGATACACTCATTCAATTATAAGCATTATTAATAGTCCATCAATTATTTACAGAACTTGCCGTAAGAGGTTCGCTCATAGTCACTTCTATTTTATCTAGTTTTCAATTTGAGTTAGTATCAAAAATTTGAACACTTTGTGCTCTAGGAACAACTTTATCTACTGATATCATATTTCAGGCAATAAGATTATTTCCAACAAAATCGGTTACAGCTCATGATGTATAAGTCAAAGTCGGAGTAAAATTACTAGATCAAGTGTTTGTAAAATATAAAGTCAATTGGTTATCATCTGTAATTCAAGCTGTACCAGTTCAAGTTATATTTATTCAATTTGAGATAGAAAATTTAGATGTATTTATTGAATTATCTTTTATAGGTTCACTGAAACTAACAAGTAATCAATCAACTTGCCCATTTGCATCATTATCCATAGTTTCCACATTACTTACATGAGGAGGTAGACTATCAACTAAAAATCATGCACTTAATTGAGAAGTGGAAATTCATACATTATCAGTAGCTGTAATTCTTATTTTTGCATTATTATAATCAATAGTTGCAATATTCCAGTTATAAGATCAAGAGTTTGGAAGACCACTAGCTAAAGGAAGCCAAGCAGTTCAGTTATAATATTCTAAAGATATAGAATTTGCAGCTATTCAAGAAACAGCATCACTTATTGCTCAAGTATTCCAAGTTATATTTATGTTTTGTCCTCATCTAAAAGATTCTCATCCAGCAGGATATGTTATAACTCAAGTTGAAATTACAGGTCAAGTAGTATCTTTTATTACACTTATATTACCAGATCAAAAATTTGGAGTTTTATAAGCTTTATCATAAGCAATAGATTTTACATTTATACTAGTTCAATCTGCCACTATTCCAGGAATAGTGAAATTATAATTCCAATTAGCATAAGAATTACTTGTAGTAGTTGCAAGTTGTGTTAAAGATCATTGAAATGAACTTCAATCAAAATAATTAGATCAATTTGTTATTTCTAATTTTACAGCACCTACTCAAGAGCTCGCATCACTAGATGTTCAAGCAATAAGAACAGTTCAACTAGAATAAATAGTAGCTCAATTTGTAAATCAAACAATAGGATTAACAGTATCTCATTGATAAGTTATTTCAGGTATTGTATAATTATTTCAAACAATATCACTTGCTCTAAGTTTTAATTTATATGTATTTCAATTTGTTATACTAGGATTTATAGTATTTGATAAATTATAAGATGCAGCATTAATATTTGTTAATGCATTATAAACTTCTGATCACACATAGCTAGTTCAATTCCAATAAGTACTAGTTGTTGCATTATAAAAAGAATAAGTAGCATTTCATCCTGATAAATTTTTATCTGTAATAGTAGCAGTTAAGTCTATTCAAGAATTATTTACATATTTATTTGTTTGAGGAGTATTTCATCCATTTCAAGCTTCAGTTACTGTTAATACTGGAACAGTAGAATCAATTTCAAAATTATTATCAGATATATCAAAAGATTTATTAGCAACATTATCGCTTGCTTCTAATTTTATTTTCATTGTAGTATTATCTAAACTTGGAACAGTCCAAGTATATGTTCAATTATTTGCTAGATTTGTAGCAATTTGAATATAATTAGTTCATCAATCAATTGAATAGTATAAAGTTATTGGGTTTGTAGCAAGCCCTATATTATCTGTAATTCATCATGTATTCCAAGTTATATTTACACTTGCTCATCATTTTAATTTTATTCAAGTATTACTTGGATAAGTTATGGTATTTGATGGAACAGTTGGTGGAACTTTGTCTATTGCAAATATTCCTCAAATAGCAGAATTTGATTGTCAAACAACATCGTAAGCACTTATTTTTACTTCGTAATTAGATCAAGAAGTTAAACTTGTAATATTCCATGGATAAGTTCAAGAATTTGCTCACGTTGAAATAAGATTCCAGTTAGAACCTCAATCAGAAGAATATTCTAATTTTATATAAGAAACTCACATATTGTCACTTATTTTACTAGGAGTCCAAGTAATATTTGTGCTAGTTCAACCTATAGTTCAAGAAATAGGAGCAGTTAGAGTATCACTAGCAACACTAGGAGATGTATTATCAAGGGTAATCGAAGCTAAAGTTGTTCAAGTATTTATTCCTGAAGTATTTGCTGCTGTAAATTGTACTTGTTTTACTCAACTTCATAAACTAGCTAAAGCTCAAGCTGAAAAAGTATATGTAGCAATATTGGCACTATAAGAACAAGTTACTCAAGAAACTGGACTAGCACAAGATATATTTGAATAAGAAGAATCTTTTATACTATCAGCTTTTAAGTATATATTTGCAGAATTAGAATTTGTTATAGTTGATTTAATAACTAGATTATTTCATCATTTAGCATAAGTTATACTATTTAAAACAGTATCTGTTATACTAGAATTTGAAAAACTAGGAACTAAGTTGTTTGTATAAAAATTATCACAACTAGAGCTTGTTCAGATATTTTCCATATTATCATAAGCTGTTACAGCCCAAGCATAATTGTATAAATTAGCTAAAGTTGTTTGGTATGATAAATTTGATAAATTTGTAATATTATATTCACTATAAGTTCAAGTACATGTTTTCCAAGAAGTATAAGTTGTATTTCAAGTATAAACTCTTAATTTATATCATTTTATTCCAGATCAATTTCAAGAATCATCAGTAGTAGAAAACCAAGTGAAAGTAGGATTTAGTATTCCTAATACTTTTTGAGCTCAAAATGGACTTATTGAAACGATACTAGGACCAACATTATCAAATTTTATACTTATAGGATTACTCGTATTAGTATTTCCATTTAAATCTTGAGCAATAAGTCTAGCTTCATAATAAGCTCACGAAACAAGTCACAATGCATTTAAATCTATATTTTCAGTATGAGATCAAGTTGTTAGATTAGAAGTATTTGTAATAGAATAAGTTTTTAAGATGTCAGTATTTCATCAAATTCTAGTAAATTGTATATTTGTAAATCATCCAGCTTTTAGATTTTCAGAAATATTATAATTAAAAGCTAATGTTCAAGAATAAAAATTTGAATAATAAGATGTACTTCAAGTAGAAAAATTAATAATATTTGGAGATATAGCATCACTTATTAAAACTCACGAACTAGCATTGTTAAAAGAACCATCAACTGGAACTCACCAGGCAGCTCAAGTAAAAACACTAAGTGTTCAAGTCGAAGCAGTATTTGTTAAATTAGGAATATTTATATTTATTGTATCATTTGATATTGATGATACGCTAGTTCATGTATATGTCGTTCATCAAGCTTGAAAAACAAATAAAGAAGCATTATGTGATGATAAATCAGTTTTTAGAGCTGTATCAAATTTTACTCGTAAATTTCCTGTAGATGTAAAACTCGCTGATAATACTGAAGGATGTGGAACTACATCAGATATAAGAGTTCATGTTGCACTAGCTGCAACAGTTCACAATTCTCAACTAGTTCACATTATAGCAACATAAGCTTTATAATTTCATCAAGCCAAAGGATTTCAAGCACTATCATTTGTTATAGTTTTAGATCAAGTCCAAGTATTTATTCGAGAATTTGGAACTATTCATAATTGAGTATATCAAGTAGAAAAAGCTGTATTTTCAGGTAATACGTAAATTCTATAAGATTCAAATCATGCAAAAGAAGAGCCAATTGAAGTATCCCAATTTACTTTTAAATCTCTTCAATCTACTCAATCCCATCAAATATCATTATCACTAATACTCATTCAACTAGAACTCATAGCAGGAGTTGGCTGAATTTTATTTATATTAGCATTTCATGTAGTTTCATTTCAAGCGGTATCCTTACAGTAAATAGTTATGTTATTAGCTCCTAAAGATAATGACGAATTAGATATACTTACATTATTTGTTTGATTAGTTAGAGCTGTTTGATAAGATCCAACAAAAGAAGCATAATTTACTTTATATTGTCAATCTTCATTACAAGCAAAACTTAGATTAGCATTTGATGTAGTAACAGTTCAAGGCGAAATAGATATATTAGATATAGTAGGAGCTAAAGTATCTTTTGTTATAGATATATTTGCGGCTCATATATCTCAAGTTGCATTTTTTACACAAGCATATATTGTATTTGTTCAATTTTGTAAATTGGAATTAACTATATTTATATTTAAATTTTCCAAATTATAAGAAGTCCAATCAGAAATAATCGTTCAAGCAGAACAAGTTCAATCTCAGTTTAATACCACTTTATAAGATCAAGTTTGAGTAGCTGAAAAATTAAGTATTGAATCTTGGCTAGAAACTATACTTGGATTTATAGAAGATATAGTAAGTACAGGAGCATTTGGAGCTACAATACTAATAGTTAAATTAGTTTTTTTATCCTCATTACCAAATGTAGTATTAGGATCTATTGGAGTGTTATAATTTCCATCTGCATCTTTTGCTGAAAAATCAGAATAAGTTAAAGTTTTGTCTCAAATAGAAGCAAGACTTACTATTCATGTTTTTTTGAATAATCAAGTTTTTCAATCAGCATCACAAGAAATATAAGAAAGAGGTTCAGCACTAGATAATCATAGACTAGATAAATTAGCTGTTACAGTTCATCCTGCAATATTTGCACATCAATTATAATCTTTTACTTTCAATGTTAAATCTACTGAATCAACTCAATTTCAAACTAAAGCTGATTTAGAAAAAAAATAGTTAGTTATATGAGGTCTTACATTTAGATATATATTACGAGTAAGGCTATTTCAAACATAAGAATCAGCTAAAAATCTAGCTCATATAGTAGTTAGATAAGTTTTAGCATTAGTATTTGCCCTTATTTTTGTATAATATAAATCTAAAGCATCTCAATTTACAGATGAAGCAGTAATTGGGGCTATATTAAGTGAAGGTGGGGCAAAAATAGTTTGAGATATATTTGAATTAACTGGTGACCACATTACATAAGAACTAGTTTGACCAGGATTATCATTTGTAAAATCAACAGTATTTGAAAATATAAATTCTAGCTTCACATTATTTTGGATAGTCGATGAATTATTATTTCATGAAACAAGCATAGAAAGCTGATCTCAAGGATTAGCTTTTATATCTCAACTGATAGCATTACCAGAATTTACTTTTGTTGTAAATGATGTAACACTAATATCTGAACTTCAGTATACAATATTTGAACAAACTATGTTTGATATCAAAAAGAAAAGCGTTAAAAAAGAAAATATTTTTCTCATGATTTTATATGATTATATTTTATTACATATATTTCTATACTTAAAAAATAAAAAAAATCAAGTAAAAGCATTATTTAATTATTATTAAATTTATATTAAATATGTTTTTTACACATTAAAATAAAAAAGTGTAAAGATTGATTTGACTTTCAAAAAAAACAGCGATAATGTAAAATGTCTTTTTCAATATAAAGACACGCGTGTATTTTTATTTTTTAAGTTTTTGTTTATGAAAACATTTAAGAAAACTTTGGCTTCTGTAGGACTAGTTTCTATGTTAGCTATGAATGTTGCTATGGCAGCACAAATTGGTACTGGTACTATAACTGGTGGAACTTCTACAGGTGTAACTTGGGATGGTAATTTTCCAGGAACTGCAACTTGAGTTCTAACTCCAGTTATCGTTAATGCTTCAGTTTCTCCAGTTTTAAATATGACTATTTCAGGAACTGGTTTAGAATTAGGTACTTTGACTACTGCTGGTAAATCAGCAAATCTTGGTATTGAATTAGGAACTAATGCTACTAATGGTGTAGTCGTTACTGCTTCTTCTGCTAATGGTGGTTTAAGAAGTATTACAGCTAGTGGTGTTATTAATAATGACGCTAACATAGCTAATAAAGACGGTGTAGCTGAATCATATACTTTTGCTTCTACTGCAAATCCAACAGATTCTAGTGTTGCAGATTTTTCTGCTACTGATAGTGCAGGGGCTCATGAAGTTAATGCTGTTAACCAAGCTGTTACTATTTATTCTTCTACTAGACCAGAAAAAACTGATGCTGTAAATGATGATGTAACTTTTACAGTTGCTGCTACTTCAGCTGACGAAACAGCTGCTGCTTCAGATTACTCTGATACTCTTACTTTCACAGTTGTAGGTACATTCTAATTTGTGCTTTTATAGCATTTCTTATAAATAAAAAACTCCTAAAGATTTTTCTTTGGAGTTTTTTATTGTCTAAAAATTTTACTTAATAAATAAAGCTTTCGTATATTTCGAAAGCTTTATTTATTTTATTTAACTATACTTATAATTTTTACTATTATCTTCGTTACTTCAGCTCTTGTTATATTATCACCAGGTCTGAATATAAGTTTTCATCATATATTTTGTCAGCTAGTTATTCATGATTTATAGGCTGTCTCTATATAATTCATAGACCATCAATTTACATCAGTAAAAGATGATTTACTTACATTTAATAAATTTAATTTAGATGCTTTTATTAACATTTTTGTAGCTTCTTCTCTAGAGATAGTTTTATCTGGATAGAAATATCTATTTTGACTAATTATTCCAAGAGCTATAGCTTTTGCTACTATTGGTGATTGCCAAGAATTATCCGGAACGTCCCAAAATGGATTTTTCTTTCAAATATAACTTGAATAATCTTTTCCAAGTCATTTCATAAGCATTTTTAGAAATTCTATTCTAGATGTATTATTTCCTGGTCTAAAAGTATTATCAGAATACCCATTTACTATTCCACTTGATGCTAATTGAACTATATAATTTTTTGCAAAATTATTCGCAATATCTGTGAAATATATTTTAGTTCAGTCAGTTTTTATTATTTCAATTATTTCAGGAATTTGAGTATTTGTTCAAGTTGAACTATTTCATCATTGATTTCATCAAATATTAGTATTATCAGTATTGTTATTTGTTCCTGTAGAACTATTTGTAGTTCATGTGTTAGAATTTATTGTTCCATTATTAGTTGTTCCAGTTTGACTTGTAGTTGCTGGAATACAAGCTAATCATAGATTTCATCAAGTACAACTTACTCCAGATTTCCTTGTCCAAATATAAGAATTATTGTAAGAACTACATTGTAATTGTGAACTTGTACAAGTCGGAGTAATCGCTCATCCACCACCTCATCAACCACCACCACCTCCTCCTCATCATCATGAAGAATCTTGTATACAAGAATTTCAACTAACATGATATCCAGAATTACAAGAAACCAGATTTTCAGTAGAATTAGATAGTGAAACACTTGTTCAATTACTAGCTAGAGTAAAAGTAGTTGTAAGAGTATAAATACCATTTGATAAATTTAATCCTAATGAAGTTTTTTGTATAGGACTATAATAATATAAAGTAAATGGAGTAAAACTATAGTTATGAGCATTATATGTTGCACTAGTAATATTCATTGATTTTGCTATACAAGAAGTTCAACTAACTTGATATCAAGAATTACAAGAAATAGCTTCTGACGAATTAGATAATGAAACACTTGTTCAATCTGAATCTAAAGTGAAAGTACTTGTAAGAGTCGAAGTTCAATTACTTATAGCTAAAGCTAGAGATGTTTTTTGTATAGGATTTAAATAGTATAGAGTAAATGGAGTAAAGCTAAAAGTACGAGAATTAGAAATAGCGGTTGTAACTGTAGCTGATTTTACAACACAAGCTCATCATTGTTTTGTATAACCGGTATTACAAGTGAAGTCACAAGTTGGATAAGTTGTTCCAGGAACTAAAGTCGCATTTGCTGGACTTGAACAAGTCGGAATAGGTCTAGTTATATTTATAGCATTATTAAGAGACGAATTTATATCATATTCTAATCTAATTAAATTAGTTGTATTATCAGCTAGATTAAAAGTATGAGACCATTTTTGAGAATTACAAGTAATATTTCATATAGAAATTCAATTAACATATCAAACTAAAGTGCTAGATAAAATTGCTCAAGTATTACTTATATAATTACATCCTCAAGAAAGACTTATAGTTGAATTATTTGTATAAACTGAATCAATATTATTAAAACTGATGTAGTTATTTGTTGGTCAATATTCTATACTATCACTATAAGTTGCGCTTGTATTTCATGCCTCATCTTTGAATTTTACATAAACTGTTTTTATTCCAGTTCCGGCTCATAAATACCAGTTTAATTTACTTGTATTATATGTTTCCCAAGAAGTACTAGAAAAACCAGAATCATTTGAAATCATCATTTGACTAACTCAAACATCATCTGTAGCTGCTATTGTTAATTGAGTATAATTATTGTTAGTTAAGCTTACTCAATCATTTATACTTATTCAAGTACTCGTTCAAATCACAATTCAGTTTGGTGAAATAGAATCAGTTACTATTAAACTAGGAATAGTTACATCAATAATATTTCAATTAGATGACCAGTCTTTTGCTCCAGAAGTTGCACTTAATGTATAAGTTCAAGCTGAAAGACTTACTGATGGTACAAAATAAACTTTCGTTAAATTATTATTTAAAAAAGAAAAAGTTCAAGCAATAGTTCAAGTTCCTTTTAATAAAGTAAAATATTGATTACTACTAGGAGTTAAATTTTCAGAAATATCAAATAATAAATTTCAAGTTCAAATATTTAAAGATTGAGCTCATAGAGTGGAAAGTACAGTAGAATTTATTTTCATTATTTGAGGTCTAGCTGAATCTTCTTCATTTATATCATTATTTCAAATACTTAAAGTATCAAAAAGTCATGTGATTTGTGGTAAATCTCAAGTATTCCAAATATTATCTGTAAAAGGAAGTATATATTGACTTCCTGAGGAATAGATATTTCAAACAGAAACTCAGTCCACTTGTAATCAAGATAAACTTCAAATATTACTAGAATTTGCTAGATTTAATTTATAACCATCAATATATCAATCAGAATTTAAGTCTAAAGTTTGAGCTTTTGTAATAGAATTATGACTAGTTATATTTACATTTAAATCTCGTACTATTGAATTATTTTCATCAAGTATGTTTATATTATTTACTCAAATTGAAGCATTTGAATTAGTTGTATAATTTAAAATAATTGTTGATTCACAAGTATTTGATGTATTTGAAAAAGAATATTTAAAATTTGAATTTGTTGCAGATATTAGAGAAAAACCACAAGTATTTTGACTTGCATCATAAGAATTATAGGTGAATCCAGTAGGGAAGTGTATATTGTAAGTTCAATTTAAAGAAGAATTATCTAAAACTGAAACGTTTTTGAAACTTAAAGAGGTTCAAATTCAAATATTACTTAAATTTGTTGTATATGTCGCATCAGTATTTGATGAAATTTTTACATTGAAATCAGGTCATGCTAAAACTGTAGCATTTGTGTAAGTAAACAAAGCATTAGATAAAAGCATTGATATAAGCAAAATTAAACTAGTGACTTTCTTCATATTTTTAAATTTAAGAAATAATTTTAATTTGTAATTGTAAATTTAGAGTTTTTTAATTCAAATATTCATTTAGTTCACATGAAATTTATAAAATAATTTCAAGGATTAAGTCATGATGGAATTTTTATAGTCATAACATTATCATTAATTATTTTAAAAGCAGTTTCTTTTAATACTATATTATTACTTAATTGAACTCTTATAACTTTTGATAAATTATTTCATTGAATTACTATATATCTATCAATATCATTTTTAATTAAAGCAGGACTTATAGCTGAAATATTTAATGTATTTGAATCATAAGTAAAACTTATTTTTTGAGGATAGGATAATATTTGCTTATTTTTAAGTTGAAAAAATACAAAATAATCTAATGCTGCAAAAGAATTTTTATCTATTCATATATAAATTTTTTTATCATTGAAATTTGGATTAAATGAATTTCATCAAATATTTACGTATTGTATATTTTCCAGATTATCTCAAGATATAACAAGTAAATTATTTATATTTGAATTGAAATTTAAACTAGATAATTTCACGTTATTTAAAGATCAAGTTATTGTTGTTTTTTTATCAGATATTTCATTTTGATCTACTACAACTACATCAATTAAATCACTTATTGTCTTATCTTTTGTATTAATTGTTTTATTATTTATAGCTTTTCATTTAAATGTGAGGATTTTCGAACTATCTATTTTTAGATTTTTCAGTCTATTTTTATTTATTTTTTCATCGTTTAGGTAAATATCATAATCTTTTATAATTTTATCTAATTTATCGGTATTTATAGAAATTGTTCATTCAAAATCTTTTTGAAGAAAAAAATTATATTCTAATAAATCTCATTTTTTATAAAATAAATCTTTCGTTGTAGTTCAACTTAATGAATCATTTTTTCATACAAAATCAAACAAATTTTCGCTATCAAAAAAATCTATTTTTCTTAGTTCATAAAATGATGTAAAAACTAAGAAAAATAGTGATATTAATAGAATAGAAATTTTAGCAAATTTAGACATACTTATTAGATTTTAATAAATGTATAAATTTATATCCTTAGATACAATATTTGGTCAATCATTTAAAATGATATTTACATTTGAATTTCAAGCTTTTATAGAAGGAGCTAAATATGCAAAATTTATATAAGCTCAAGAAGTTGAATCATAATCGGAAGAATATATTATTCAATTTATAGGATTTGTATATCAATCTTTAGGAGTAATTGTGTAATAAATTATATCTTTTTCATCATCCCTAAAATAAAGAGAAAAGTTTTGAAGAGAATTTGTTTTCAGTAGTTTAGGATTATTACTAGGAACAATATTTATTACAACAGGAGAATGATTTAAATTTCAAACTACAGCAGAAACAACTACCGAATTTAAAGCTAATGTTAAATTTGAGTAGTAAAAGAAAATTGCTGTAAGAGATAAAATTGAAATTATTTTTTTCATTTTCTAATTTTAAATTATTTAGATAATTTATTTATGATTTTTTAATTCTTCCATTATTTTTTTCTTTAATTCTTCTTCTTTTTTAGCTCGATTTTTTGGAGCTATAGAAGTGAAATAATAGAAAAGAGCTCATATTAATAAAATTATTATAAAAATCAAATAATAATTTATTCAAACATATTTTTCATTATATGAAACTTTTATAGTTTTCTCATCTTTAAAATCTTTAATTTCTTTATCTTTTCCTTCATAACTAAGAGTCATAAGAACTTTCATATTTTTTGAAACTGTTCTTGTATGTACTTGTTCCCAAAAATTTAAATAAGCTTGTTTTTCCGATGCTATATCAGCATAATAATCACTAAGACTTTTAAATTTAACTGACTTAGTTCAGTCTTCGTTTAAAATAGTATATCAAAATCATTCCCAAGAAGATTCAAATTTTCTTTCAGATTTTGGTAAAACATTTCAAAGTGTATCATTAAGTGGTATGTAATCTACCATTTTTTCTCAAATATAAGCTCAAGCTGGTGAAGTTAAAGTAGCTTTTCATATATTTTTTAGAGGAATATTACTTTCATCTAAAATTTCTATTTTTCAAGTTGGTTTCAAATGAACATTTCAATCATTTTTGAATAATAAATCAAAATTTATAGGAAAATTAGCAAAAGAATTTTTTTCTTCAAATTTGTTATTTTTCTTTTCTCAGATTGTAAATTTATCAACAAATCAACTTACCTTAACATTTCAAGGAACATTTATAAGTAATAAAACTCAAAGTCTTTGAACTATTGAAACTTGTGATTGTCCAGATACTCAAGGAGAAAAAAATACAGCACCATAATGTCATCCAGGTTCTCAATCTTTTGGAACAGTTATTTTAAATTTAACTTCTCTTGTTTCTTTTGGCGCTAAAGTTAGATTTTCTTCTTCTAATTTAAGCCAATTAGCTAAACTTAATTCTGGAGAAACTTGGTCTTCAGGTTTTACGAATTTTGGAGTACCGGTATCATCTCAGGCTATAAAATCTTCTTTTGAAGTATATAAGGTCATTGGTACATCACTATTGTTTGTAACTTTTACTACTCCAGATTTTGAATCTCAAGCATTAATTGTATACTCATATTTAAGAGGTGAAATTCATAGACTTCAAGCTAAAGCAGAACTGAAAAAAGATAGAGATAATAAGCTTAAAAGCAAAATGATAATTTTTTTCATAAACTAACGATAAAAATAATTAAAATAAAAAATATAATTTATATTTAATTTATAAGAAAAAAAAATAAAAAATCAAATATTATTTAAATTTCTAAGCCATAAAAAGCTTATTTTAAATTTTAAAAACTTGACTTATTCCCAAAATTAATTAAAACAAAACTCTTATATTATTTATAATAAAAAATTATGAATAAAGAAATAATTTTATGACATGATGAATTAAATCAGCTTAATGAAGAAAATAACTGACAAAACGATATAGACAATGTAAAAAATTGTTTTTCAGAAGACTTTAATGAAATTCTCGATTCAGATATAAAAATACAAGAAATAGCTCAATCTCTATCTATTATGGAAGAAAATGGGGATTATTATGGATGATATAAAATCGCAAAAGAAGCTATAGATTATTGAAATAATTTAAAAGCTTTTCATAAATCTTTCTTGTATGAGAGATTAGGTGATTTTACTATGCAATTAGGAGATTATTATAAAACTCTAGAATATTTTAATGAATCAAAAAAATATTGAAATAGATTAATTTATGAAAAAATATTAAATTTATATACATCTTGATTACTTATTGATGAATGATGAGAATTTTCATATGAAAATAATGTAGACTTTTTACTTTGAGAGTGTAAAAATGCTTGTGAATATAATATGGATGCTTATGCAGAATATGGTTATTATACATATTTATATAAACAAGACTTAGAAACAGCAGAAAAAATATTAAATGAAGGGATAAATAAATGATCAAAAACTTCTTTGATTAAATATATTGAATTGCATAGAGATATATTTTTGCTTGATTTAGGAAATATAGAAAATAAAGATAAGAAAATAGAATTTATAGAATTAAATAAAGAAAAGATAGAAAAACTTTATAAGTATGCAATAGATTTATGAGAAACTAAACTTATTTGAGAATTAGGAGCTTTTTACGAAGAAATAGCATTTTATTCTAATGCTTTGGAAAAATATCAATTACATATAAAAGTAAATAAAGATTATACTTATTATAAAAATTTAGGAGATTTATATTCTTCTTGAAATTTGCTTTTATTTAAAAAAGAATTTACAGATAAATCTAAAATAGAGTCTTACGAAAATCTATATGAAAAAGCATTTTTAAATAGAGATGTAGATAATTATATTTATTGATTAAATAAATTATTAGAAATATATGTAGAAAAAAGAAATATTAATAAAGCTACAGATTATTATAATATTTTGTATCAATTCCGAAATTGAAATAATTTTTTAGATTTAAAAGAAAAAATTTTATTGTTGATTAAGAAATTATATGAAAACAATATTGAAATGATGGATAAAATATTTTCAGAACTTATATGAATAGATAATAAATATCTTTTATTACAAGCAGATTTTTATGAATGAAAAAATAATAGGAAAGCATTAAACTCTTTACTCGAGGCTTACTTAATTTCAATAAACGAATCCCTTGAAGAATCAATCTATGATTCTGGAGATGCATTAGGAATGTTTTTATATTTTTCATCTCTAAAAGAAAATATTTTGGAAAATAAAAAATTTTTAGAAGATATGGCAGAAAAAGCATATAATTATGATAGCTTACTTGATATTGAAATACAAACCATTAAAGAATTAATTTAAGTAAAATGCCAAAAACTGAAGAATTAAAAGATTTTATATTGAATTACTAAATTTTAAATTTGTATTTTTATAAGTTTTTTTAT
>JAVHPF010000028.1:0-17725 GCA_036170435.1 Patescibacteria group bacterium | reverse complement strand
TTCTTTGATAATTCAACAATATAATCAGGAACTTCTTTATAATTTTCTCTCATTCTTACTATTCCCTCTCCTCTAAGGAGAGGGTTAGGGTGAGGTTGTTCTATTGAGTTATTATAAAAGCTATTCTCTCAAGAAAGGAGAGGGGTTAGGGGTGAGGTTTTATTAAAATCTAATTCTGAAGTTTTAATCTCTTCCTCAATATTTTTTAACTTCTCTGTAATAATAGAAATTTCTTTCTCAAGAGAAGTTTTTCTAGAAAACAGAATTTCTTGTTTTTGGGTATCTGAAAAGTCTTGTAATAATTTTTTTTCTGTATCAAAAATTCATACATTTTTCAAAAAATAAGCTTCTTTTTCTGTAAGACTTTTTAATTTAGAATTGTTTTCAGTTTTATCAATTTTTAATTTTTCTTGTTTTTGTACAATTAATGAAAGATTATTTGAAATTTTTGCATGAAAATCTTTTTTTGCTTGAAGTACTTGAAAATCTGATTTAATTTTTTCAAAATCAGCTGACATATTTTCTATATTTTTTGCAAATTCTTTCTGTTTTTTTACCTCTTCTTTCTTATTTATTTCTAATTCTTTTCTTGATTTTTCAACTTCATCAAAAGAGAAATTAGCCGCATCTCATTTCTTGATTTTTAATTCTCGTTTTTTATCTCTAGCATCATCTCATACTGAAACAACAAGTTCTTCAATCATATCAATTCACAAAATAGAATTGATTATTTTTTTTCTGTCTCGTGCGTTTCCAGATAATACAAGTAAATCTTTTTGTTTAGCAAAAACACTTCTAAGAAATATTTCTCTATCAACTCAAAGTAAATTTTTTTCTATATAAGTTGTAACTTCGCCTGGTCAAACTAGCTCTAAATTCGGTCCATATAAACTATCCTCTTTTTCTACAATAAAATCATTTTCATGTTTTTTTAATCATTTATTTATAACTCTAACAATTTTGTAAGTTTCAGAGTTTATCTCTAAATTTAGTTCTATTTTACTTGGATAATCACTATTTCAATCTATATCACGAACAAAATAACTTACCAAATCTCATTTCGCTGAGACTCTAGTAAAATCATTTCATCTACTACCAAACAAAGCATATCAGATTGCGTCTGTTATGCTGGTTTTTCAAGATCAGTTAAGTCCAAAAATAGTATTGAAACTTCCAGTTAATTCCAGAGTTTCTTGCCTAAATTTACGGAAATTTAAAAATTTTATACTTGTTAATTTCATGATTTTTTTAAATATTTTTGCCTATAATTTGTTTCAATTCTTCTATACCGATTTTATCATAAGTTGAAATAAAAATTGGACTAAGATTAGAGAATTCCTCTCTCAATTCTATCTTTTTTGCTTCATCTATCAAATCTATTTTATTAAAAACATAAAGCCTTTTTTGATTTGCCTTAATTTTTGCTAAAATTTCTTCTACAACATCTATTTTATCAGCTATTTTTGGATCATAAGCATCTATTACATGAAGCAGTAAATCAGCTTCTATACTATCTTCCAAAGTAGAAGAAAAAGCATCTATCAAATTTGGTGGCAAATCTCTAATAAATCAAATCGTATCATTCACCAAAACTTCCCTTGGTTTTTGGTAAGAATAATTTTCAGAAAGCTCACCCTCAGTCCCCCTCATTGAGGGGGAAGTTTGAGCGACAGCGAAAACAGGGGGAGTTTTAGTTTCATTCTCAGAGTCCCCCTTATTAAGGGGGTGTTCATTTATGAGCGGGGGATTTGAAGCTATTATCATCTTCCCTACATCAGTTCCAAGAGTTGCAAAAAGTTTGTCTTCCGATAATACTCATTTTCTAGTAAGTAAGTTCATAAGACTTGATTTCCCTGCATTTGTATAACCAACTATTCAGACAGTTTGCAAGTTTTTTCTAATTCTTGATTTTCTATGTTCAGCTCTGACGTGAGCATATTTATCTAACTGCATTCTAATATTTAATTCAGCTTCTCTTAAATGTCTTTTCATTATTTCTGTATTTGTTTCTCATTTTCATCTTGATAATCATTGTCTAGATAATATCATTCACATACCAAAAATTCTAGGTCACATATGTTTTATAGATGCGAGTTCAATTTGTAATTTTGCTTCTGGAGAATTAGCATGTCTTTCAAAAATTTTCAAAATCAAATCTATTCTATCCCAAGCTGTAATTTTATGTTCTCTTAATTTTTCATTTAGATTATATATTTGAAGAGGTTTCAAAATATTTCCCATAATAAGTACTGAAGCTCCTTCACTTTTCATTTCTTCTATAATTTCATCTATTTTTCCACTTCAAATATAAGTATTATAATCTGGAATTCCTCTTTTTTGAACTTTTTTCAAAATTACTATTCATCCATAAGTATTCACCAAATTTTCTAGTTCCAGAAGTCTATCTTCCAAGTCTTCCCTTTTACAACAAGTTGGAGCTACATCAGCAACAAATACTTTTAATTTTTCTATCATATTTTTTTGTGTTAATTATTTTCCTTTATTTTAATCACTTTTAAAAATAAGCAAGAAAAAAGCTTCGCATCAAGCGAAGCCTTTAATTTTTTTCTCCTTTTTGAAATATTCAATATCTCTCCACTCTCTAAATTTCGTAAAGAGGGATTCTGACATTTTTTTTCTCATGTTTTTTCTAGAAACTGTTGTTTCGGTAGTAGTAATAACTTCCGAAGAGTTGTATTTAACAGACATTACATGTAAATATTCATCAGCTCTATGTCTGTAACGATTATAATCAACTCTAAAATCCTGCAAAGAACCGACAAATGTGAAAAAAGGTTTTTGTAAGCTATTTTTATGAATCATGTAAAAAGCCTTATTAGCTATCTTCTCATCGTTAAAGAAAAATAGACTAAATAATAAATCTCCTTTTACTAAATCCCCCTCAAGTCTGTTAAAAATTTCAGAGCGGAGAGGCTGAGCTATAGGCAAATTTTTCTCTATGATATGTTTCAGAATTTTTTCAAATAAATGAACCGAAATTCTCGAAAAATCTTTCACATCTTCACCACTTACAACTTTGTTAAAAATCCGCTCATGACGTTTTTTTTCGTCCTCTAGCTCCTTATTTGCTTGCAATTTTTTCAGATTATAAACCTGTTCATTGATATACAAAGTTAAGACTCTTACATCATAGAAACTATATTCAATCCATTTTTCAGGATTTAAAAAAGCTTTTATTTGACGATGCACTATCATATCTGCATAACGACGAATTGGACTAGTAAAGTGACAATAATAATCAAGTCCTAGAGCATAATGGTATTCCATTTTGTAATTATAAAATGCTCTTCTCATGATTCCTTCGAATTCTTTACCCTTATATTCAGGCATATGATTACGAAAAGCTGAAATAATTCCCCTCTCCATCATCCATCTAGCAACTTCCTTATTAGCTAAAATCATAAATTCCTGAATCAAGAAACTAGGATTTTCTGTAGAAACATCTTCCTGGAAACAATCCCCACTAATACAAATTTTGCGGTCATCATCAGAGAAATTAAGATGTTTTCTTTTTGGAGCTAGATTTTTTGCTATTTCCAAAAAGTAAGACAAATCCTCTGACATTGGATCAGTCTTATCCGATAAAATCGAATAAAATTTCTCGTAATCAAGTCTGTTTTTGTTATAAAATACAGATTCAAAAACCGCAACTGAAACAGTATCATAATTTTCATCTAAAACTATCTCAACAGTAATCGCTAATCTTTTCGTCTTATGATTCAAAGAAGCTAAATCTGTAGAAATCTGTTCTGGAAACATATGCAAAACATGTGTATCAAAATACACTGATGTAGCCCGACTTCGAGCTTCCCAATCTAGATGAGTTCCGTCATGAACAAGTTCTGTAACATCCGCAATAGAAACTTGAATAACATGATTTTTTCCATCACGATAAGCCCAAATACCATCATCCAAATCACGTGAGTAATATTGGTCGATAGTAATACCTGATAATTCCCGTCTTCCAGACAAATCTTTTGAACGTTTTATCACTCCCTTTAGTTCTTTTAGAGCCAAAGGAGAGTAAGTATTGTGAATCGAATCTGTGATTTTTGGTAACTTCACACTTTCTCCTTTTGTTTTTATTTTCTATTTACTTATAAATATTTTTTTAAATTTAGCAAGTATATTTTTTGCAAAATTGCTAATTTTTATGATAGAATAAAGAAAATCATTTAAAATATATAATTTTGAGATGGACGAAACAAAACAAAAATTACTAGAATTACTTGAAGCTAAAGGCAACAAGCTGACTGATAAGATAATACAAAACCTAGATCTCTTTGATGAAAAAGAGGTCTACGAAATGTATCTTATAATGGTACAGACCGATGTTGAGAAACTCAAGGAAGCCTGGCATTACAAGAATAATATGCTTCTAAAAACTATAGATAAGATAAATATGATTTGATTTGAGATACAGAAAATAGAAAAAGAAATAGTAGTACTAGAAGAAAGTCGTGAAAATAGTGAACTACTACGAGTGGAACACAATCTAAATTTAGCATTTTAAGGACCTCACCCTAAATATAAAGCCCTCACCCCTAGCCCCTCTCCCAAAGGGCGAGGGGAAAAAGATAGAAAATAATTATTAAAACAAAAACAAATATGGCTGCAGATAAAATACAGGAAAATTGAAATTGAAACAAAAATCAAAACAAGACTTTGGAAGCTGTTTTCAAAGAAGCTCATGATTATCTAGAAAATCTAGAAAAAAATATAGCAAAATTATTAAAAAAATTCCATCTAAACAATGGAAGTTTTGATGGTGATATAGATAAATGAACAACTCAAAATCATATAGAAGAAGTTTATCAAGAGAAAATATTGAAATTAAAAGACGATTTAATTCATAATAAAAAGACTCTAAACAAACAAGCTTTGGTTAGTTCACTTATTTCTATGAGTATGCAAGCTCAAGGACAAGCTTTGGGAGAAATATCTCAATTAGCTAGAAAAGAATTAAAAGGAAAAGATTTGGCTGAATTCGAAAAAGAAAAAATCAATTTAATAAAAGATATAAATACTCATGAATTTCAAGAACTAAGAAAAGATTTAGTTGATGCTAGTAAAAATTTGGGAAATATGGGTGAGGTGGTAGTTTCTCACAAAGAAGTTTCAGCAAGAGATTGACTAAAACAACAATCTGTTTCCCTACTTGAAAAAAGATTAAGAAAACAAATCTGACAAAAAGAATTTGAAAATGGAATGGCTAAAATAATGAATGAAGCTGATAGATTTAATATAGAAACGGAAATTGCACAAGCTCTTGGTAATAAAATTAAAGAAATAGATTTATCACAAGCAAAAAAGGCTTGAGAACGGTCAATGACAAGTTGAATATTACCACTTGGGATGATTATGACTCCTTGATTAAAAAGAGTTATTCCGATTTTACCTGCTGTTATTTGAGTAGGTATTTGGGCTAGATTAATGCATGGATCAGCTATGGATAAAACTATGGCAGTTTGAGAAACTGCACTATATATTGCTCCAATTACTGGTACTGCAATGTCTTGAAGAGATACATATATTGCTTGGGAAAAATATCAAAAATGAGAAGCTGAAATGTGAGATGTAGTTGCAAACTGAGTAGGTACTGTTGTAAGTGCTGGGTTTGATGTAGCTACAGTATTTTTAGCTGTTACTTGAGTATGAGCACCTGCTGCTGTTTGAAGTAATGCACTTAGAATTTCTGCAAAAGAATCTGCTAAATTATGAATCAAAAAAATTGCATCTATTTTTACAAAAGAAGCTGTAGAAAAATGAACTACTGATGGGTTTGTAAAAACTAGTATAAAATTTGTACAATGAAAAAAAGAATTTATAACAAGTTCTTATAAAGAATTAGGAGCAAAAGAATTTTTTAAGAGAACAACTCAACAAGCAATAAAAGAAACTGGTGAATGAATATGGAATATTGCTAGTTTTAAGTCATTAAGAGAAATGGATAATGCCTTATCAAGAACAGTAAATATCCCTTTTAAAGCTGTAGATAAAATGGTAGCAAAACCAAAATTGGCAATTGTAGAAAAACTAGAAGCTAAATGAATAATCAAATCTGGAGCAAGTGAGAGATTAAAATCTCAAAATAGTGCTGCTGCTTTTAGAGAAATAAATCATGAGTTAAATGCACTTACTAGAGATAATGATAGTCAATTAAAAATAGAAGAAGAAACAGCTCATTATAAAGAAAATCTTTCTAGTAAAAAAACTGGCGATATATTAAATAGAATGAAAACATTAACTGAAAAATGATGAAATGAATTAGAAATAAAAGATATAATAGATTCAATAAAAAAACAAGATGAACACATATGAAATAGTTTAGAAATAGTAAAAAAAATAGAAGAACTAATAATTAATAAACAAGTAAATGATATAAAATGATTATTAGATGATTTAGATGATTTACCAAAAACAAAAATTGACGAAATAACAAGTAAAACACTTGATGAAATTCTTAAAAGTAGTAACTGAAAAATATCAGAATGACTTTATAAATATCTAGAAGAAACTGTAAATAAAATAAAATCTTGAGAAGATTTTTCTATTAGCTCATGAAATTATATGGAATTACAAAATAAAATATGGTGAGCTGATGCTGAAATTATGTTAAGAAATGATTTAATTGCAAAATGAAAAAGCGAAGAAGAAGTAAATCTAATAATTGATAAAGCAATAAAAGAATATAATGGAATAAAATGAAATAATAAAGATTCAATACATTGATATGCTGGAAATTATTTTAAAATTCTTAGAGAAAGTTTAAGTAATGATATGAGTAAATTATCTTGAAATAAATCAGATATTTTCTTTGAATGATACTTAAATATGATTAGGGAGTCTGAAAAATCATGATATTGACAATTAAGAACAGAATTAACACTCGGTAAATATAGTGAATGACTAAAATGAGAAACTTGATATGAAAATATAATAGATAATTTACTTTCGAGAGCAGATAATCAAAAATCACTTGAATATATAGTAAAACATACTGATTTGTCACTTATAACTAACCCAAAAATTAAGGAAAAAATAGTTCAAGCTGGACTTGATTCATTAAATAAATTAGATCCAAAAGAACAAATAAATCAGCTAAAACACCTATCTTTTTATAGTGATTATAAAGAGATGCTTTTAGCAAAAATAAATCCTGAATGAGCAAATTGAATAGAGGCTATAAAATATTATTGAATAATAAAAAAATTAGTAAAAGAAACCAAATCAAATAGAGATTTACTAGTTCTTTTAGATTTTACTAGAGAACATAAATTCGCAAATTTAATATCTTGAGAAAAATGAAAAAGTGACAGAGAATATGTAGAAAATAGGATTAAAGAAAATATCCAAAATAATACTCAAATAAATTATCGTATATGAGAGCAATGAAAGGCATTAACAAAAGAAGAATTTGATGGCCTTTTTAGAGATATTTCGAAATTAAATTCTACAAAATTCAAAGAAATTGTAGAAATAATAGCAAAAAAAATAGATAAAACTCCATGAAAAGATATAAATAGAAAAATAGCAGAAAAAATAATTCCACTTATAGAATCTCATGAAGTAGCAGCTAAATTTTGTAAAGAATTTCAATGAATAGAAACAAAAATAAGTATAACAAATAAGGATTGAATTAAAGAAGAAGTAGATATTATAATGGATAAACGAATAAAAGAATATATAATAACTGATACTGCTTGAAAAAATAGATATTCTATAGAATATAGAATAAAATTCTTAGAAGAATTAGCTAAAAATTGAGAAGATATTTGAAAATTAAAAGAAGATTTTGCAAAAAATTTAATTGATGAAAATCTAAATTCTAAAGAAGCTTTTGCTGTAAAAATAGATAATATTGAAGATTTATTTAAAAGTGAATTAAAATCTTGAGATTCTACTTATAAAACTCTAAAAGTAGAATAAATGATATGAAAAATACTTCTCACTATAAAGATATATCTAATAAGATAGATGATACTATAGTAATATTACTTGATACTGATAGAGCTTTTTCAGACAGATATATAAAAGACTTAAAAAATAGCTGAGAAATATCATATAAAACATTAAATTATTTAGAACAGGCAATATCTAATTGAAAAATAGTTGAAGATTGAAAAGTAATAAAAGAATTTGATGAAATTGAAATATCTAAATTAAAAATAGTTAAAGAAAAAGTAGAAAAAGCATTAAACGAATATGAGTTAAATCTATTTGATGCATCAGTATATAAATGAAAAATATGAGATAGTAAAGCAGAATATATTTATTCTATAATAGATCAAGTATCTTGATGGAAATTAACAAATGGTGCTGAATCAGGAAAAGAATTAAGTAGAACTATTGTTAAACAATTAAATGTAATTAAAAACAATTTTCATATAGAAGAACCTGTTATAAATTCATTTTTAGAAACTCTTATGAAAAAAAGATGACTTGATACATTTAATGTTGAAACAAAAATACACTTATTAAAAACTTTAGAAAAAGCACATATTATAAAACCTAGTATAGAACAAAAATTAGAATATATAATAGCTCTTGATTCTACTAGTTTAGACATGAGAAACTGAATATCCTATATACAAGATTATACAAAAAACTTTGATGAATGATTAAAAGATTCTAATGTTAAAATAAAATGATTAAAAGCTGATGCTTCTGAGTTTGAAAGAAATTTAGATAATGAAAAATTTTTACAAGTAAAAGAAGATATAAAAAAATATATTGAAACAACAATAAATGATAGAGTTCCAGTAGAAAGAGATTATTTAAAATGAAAAAAATTAAGAGAATGAGTTGATTATGTAACAATAGATTGAAAGATTTATATTACTGAAGTATTCCCTTCTAGATATTTTATATCTCAAATGATTAGCACAAAAGACCAAAAACAAAAAGAGTCTTACATGGAGCTTATATATAATAAAAATGAATTCTGAGAAAAATCTATAAAAGAATATTTTAATAACCCTAATATAGATATTTCTACAAAAATACTTCTAAGTTATCATAATGATTTAAAATATGATTTAGAAACAGCTGAATTTTTAAAAAGTGTAGTTAAAACTCATACTCAAGAAGTTGCTTATGCTATTTCAAAAAGAAGAGATTTACAACAATTATTATCAAAGGCTGAATGAAAAAACATTGAAGAAATTCTTACCCCTGAATTATTATCAGAAACTATATGAAGAAAATTAAGTCCTGAAGAATTCAATAAGATAAAAGATTTGATTATAAAGATGACAACAATGACAAATAATCCAAATTTTAATAATCTTATAACAGCAATAAGAGCCTGAGAAGAAGTAGATGAAAATACTATATGAAAATTAGATAATCCTTTTAACCTTACAATAGAACAATTAAATAAATTATATGATTTTATACTATGAGCTAGAGCAACAGTATGAGATTCAGAACAAAATAAAATACTTGTTAGTATATTAAAAGACCCTGAAATATCTAAGTTAGTAAATGATATGAAAATTACAAGAGCTGAAAAAGAAGAACAAAAAAAATCAGCTGAACTTGATTGAAATTTAAAATTAAGTGATAAATTAGAAAATACTAATAAAAAATGATTTTCTAGTAAATTAATAGAATCATTAGATACATTATGAGCAAATATAAGCGATGTAATAAATAATATGCTCAAATTAATGGAAGCATGAAAACTTAAAGAAATCTGAATAGATAGATTAACAAAATTATTTGATTTTGCAAAATCCGATAAAAATTCAGCTATGGAATTATGAAAATCTTTCAGAGATAATCCAAAATTAGTAGAGGAGTTAATAAAAGAATATCCTAGTCTGCGAGATGATATAATGTATTTTATAAGACTTATTGATACTAATGAGGAAGAAACAAACTTACTACAAGAAGTTAGAAATACAAATCTAGACATAAATTCTTTATGATCTAAAGTATTACCTACATTAAAAGAATTCGTTAACAATCCAAAAGTAAAAACCCTTACTTGATTATTCATAACTTATAAAATTATGACTGGAGAAGAAGCACAAGCTGCTGATGAAAGAATCTGAGAACAATGGCAAGCAAGTCCAGAATATAAAAAATATAATGAACTTATTACTAAAGACCCAAATTCGCTAGAAGCTAAGAAATTAAAAGAAGAAGCTATTACTAGAATTACAGCAATTGTCCTAAAGAAATATTTACTTTCTTTTGATACAAAGTTCCAAATACTTATGGAAAAAAGAGTTCAAGAACTACCAATATGACTTCAAGGATTACTTGGTGATATGAATACAAAAATTAAAGCCAAATTAACTGGGAATTATGATACTATGACTATGAGTAGAATAAATACTTTTATGTTTAACTTCGTAGATTCTATTTATAGAAATAAAGGGACTGCGGAGAAAAACATAAGTGAACTTCCAAAAATGGCTCCTGAACTAGGTAATACTGAAATAATAAATTATTTATTAGAGCTTGGTAAAAAATATGATAATGCAGCTAAATCTGAACAAAATGCAGCTAAATCTGAACAAAATGCAGCTAAATCTGAACAAAATACGGAAGCTCGGAAAAAAATATGAGATATATTACAATCAATAAAATAACTAAATTACACAAAAAATACACTTATAGTCAAGTGTATTTTTTGTTTTTTTGCTTAGATATATGATAAGATAGTATAAATATTATTTTAATATAAATATAAAAAATAAATATGGCTCTACAAAAAACAAATGAATCTATGAATTTAGATAATCAAAAACAAGCTACAGAACAAAAACAAATAAATGATATTATTATTCCAAATAGTGAAACACTTAAAAAATATGAACAATATGATTTGTTTGTAAAAACTGTTAAACTTGATTTAGATGAAGAGACAAGAAAAAAAATGTTAGCTATTTTATCTGCTATTCCAACAGATGAACTAGATATGTATATGATGATGGATGCACAAAATACGAATCTAATAGATAAACAAGCAATAGATACTTTCATAATTGAAAAATGAAAAATTTATTTAGTAAAAGAAACAAAAACTGAAACTCAAAAAAATCATGAAAAAAAATTTGATTCAGATTATACTAGTGATTCATCTTTAACAGATAAATGACAAAAGGAAGGTACTAAAGTTGAAGCTGAAAAAGCTGAAATTGAAGCTGAAAAAGCTGAAATTGAAACTGAAAAAGCTGAAATTGAAACTGAAGAAAAAGAAAAATCCTTAAAAATTCTTGATGATAATAAAAAAAGATTTAAAGAAATTTTTTGAGAAAATTCAGAGTTTTTTCAATTATTTGAAAAATTTAAAGATAAAGAATTAGTTTCAGAATTAGAAAAATTCTTATCAAAACCTGAGAATAGAAAAGCCGTTTTTGAAAAATTAGCACAATCTTGAGATGACAAACTTTATAATTCTACTAAACAAGCATTAGAAAGTTTATCCCCTAATATCAAGAATTTATTATCTGATATTTCAGATTATCCACTTCCACTAGCAACTCCACCAGAATACTTCCCTACAGCAAAAGAATGAGAAGTAACAAAGAGATGAGATGTTGTTTCTTATGGTGATGCAAGTGTTGATTTGAAGACTGGGAAAGCATATATAACAAGTGAAAACTGATATAAATTGGAAGCTCATGTAGATAAACTTGATGCTATGCCTACTAGAATAAAATTTCAAAAAGAAAGACTTGATATATTGGAGAAATTGGAAACAGAAAAAACATTCCAAAAAAATGCTGAAACAACTTTGAAATATATAAAAGAAGAAAAAGTATTTGATAAAAAGAAAGATTTAGAAAAAGAATTAGAAAACAAAAAATCTGAAAAAAAATCTCCCAAGAAATCTGCTAATGAATTGCAAATAGACCTAGAAATTACTCAAATAGAAAGAGAATTAGAATTAGTAAATAAAAAAATAGATGAGATTAAAAAAGCTTTTCCAAAAGATCCAAATCAAAAAGAAGAAGATTATATAGAAAATCTAGGAAATTTCTTGGAAACAAAATTATCTTCTTCAAAACAAGAAATAGAAAAACTAGGAAAACAGCTTGAAGAAAACAAAGAAAATTATGAAAAAGAAATTAGTGATTTACTAGAAAAAAATTGAAAAGAAGTAAATAATAGTTTGGAAACAACTAGACGAACTACTCTACTTCTTGATTCTATTGGTTTCACTCTTATTCCACAACATATTACAGATGATATTATAGCAACTATAAACAAAAATCCTGAACACTATTGATTTGAATCTAGAATAGATTTGAAAAATGGAAATTTTGGTTGAATAAATAATACTCTAACAAAAGAAAGATTTATCAAAAAATTTAATAAAATGATAAGTTGAAAAGAATGAGAACCAATTACAAGTGAAGATATAAACAATATTTTAGTTAAAAAATTGGAAAAAGATAAAGATTCTCAAGGAGAAAGAAATAAAGAACTTCTTGCAAAATTCTCTACTTATAACATCATGAGTGACTTATGAACTTGGGATAGAGAAAAATTAGAATCAAATTTAACACTTAAAGAAAAAGAAACTACAAACAAAGAAACAAAATAAAAAATAGAAAAAAAGCTCCCTGCAAATGCTGGGAGCTTTTTTTCTATTTTTTACTGAAAAATTCTGTTAAATCTGGAATTATTTGTTTCTTTCTTGAAAGTCTCATTTTTAAATCAGCTAAATTATCAGTAACTTCTGTATCAAAAACATCTTTTACAACTGAAGTATCATCTCAATCAAGTACCATAGAAATATTTTTCATTCAAATTATATCAACTACAGATAAGAAAATGAAATTCAAACTAGATTTTTCTTTTATTGCTTTCATAGCTTCAAGTAATTCATTTTTTCTTCAAAGAGCATATCATGGATTAGTAGTTTCTAGTGTTCAAACTCAGATTTTGTAATTATTTATTTCAAATTCTTTGTAATCATATTTAACAATATCTTCAGGAGCCATATCACCTAAATCTGATTTTGCATCAAACATAGGCATAGCAAATTTTTCAAAATCTGTAATGCCAGTTATTTCTTTTAATTCTTCAGCAATTATCACATCTTCTTTTGTAGTAGTTGCTGATTTGAATAATAAACTATCCGATAAAATTCAAGCCAAGATCATAGTTCCTATTTCTTTTGAGATTTCAAATCCAGCTTCTTTGTACATTTTATATAATATAGAAGAAGTAGAACAAATAGCTTCCATCCTTATATTTAATGGTGAACTAGTCGAAAAATCAACTTTGTGGTGATCTACAACCCATTCCAAATCTAATTCTCATATATTATCAAGTGTTTGAGATTTTTCATTGTGATCTACTAATGCCACTCTAGTTCCTTCTGGAAAACTTGTTTTAATTTCAGGTTTTGAAATATTCAAAGTTTCTAGTAAATATTCAGTTTCTTTGTTTAATTCCCCTTGTATATAAGGAGTTGCTTCACATCATTTTTTGTTTAAATAATCAGCAAAAACTATCGCAGATAATGTACAATCAGTATCTGGAATTTTGTGTCAAACTACATTTATTTGTTTCATCTTGTTTTTTTTATAAATAATTTAAAATTTTAATGCTACTAGATATATTTAGAATATCAATTTTGTCAAAAAAATTTAGTATCAAAGATTTTTACTTTTATAAAAATTCCTTATAATACAAGCAAATATTACTAACAAAAATACAAATATGAGCCAAACACTAAAATATTTCAAAGAAATAACTAAATATCCTAGACCAAGCAATAAAGAGGAAAAAATAAGAGAATTTCTTATAGATTTTTTCGTGCAAAAATGATTTGAGTACAAAGTAGATAAAGTTGGAAACTTGATAGTTTATATCCCTGCTAAAAATTCTGAGTCAAAAGAAACTGTAATTTTGCAATCACATATGGATATGGTGTGCGTGAAAACTGCTGATTCAAATCATGATTTTCTAAAGGACGCAATCCAAACTTATGAAAAAAATTGATATATGTACGCGCTAAATACTACACTATGAGCTGATAATGGAATCTGAATAGCTTACGCAATGACTGCCGTAGACTTCCCTATACATCCAAAAATGGAACTTGTTTTTACTATTGATGAAGAAGCTGGAATGTCTGGTATTTTGTGACTTGATTTTTCACTACTTTCTGGAACAAAAATCATAAATATTGATAGTGAAGATGAAGATGAAATCTGTATAAGTTCTGCTTGATGAATAGGTATTTTATGAAGCAAAGATTTAGAATTTACTGAATGAAAATATCCTAAATATTCTCTAGAATTATTTTGAATGAAATGATGACACTCTGGTATAGAAATCGATAAAAATAGAGGAAATGCTATTATTGTTTTACTTGATTTCCTAGTTAAATATGAAAACACTTTAGAACTTTATAATATCAAATCTGGAGTAGCATCAAATGTCATTCCAAGCAAATTAAACTGCATAATTTGAATCTATGATTTAGAAGACTTCAAAAAAGAGTTTAGTAAACATTTAGAAGAAACTAAAAACACTTTTGATTGTCCTGAAATATCATTCAAATTAACTGAAAATGATGAAAATATAAAAGTAATAAAAAATGGAATAGAAACACGAAAAGATTTAAGTAAAATTCCAAACTGAGTATATTCTATGAGCCAAAATATAGAAAATCTAGTACAAACTTCTACAAATTTTTGAATAATCAAAATAGAAGATTCTAAATTAAAAAATGTTTATTTATCTAGATCTAGCGATAATGCAGAATTAAAAATTATAATCGCACAAAATAGCCAATATTTAAAAGAAAAATGATTTGAAATAGATTATGATAGATGATATCCTGGTTGGCAAGATAATCCAAATTCTCTTCTTGTACAAATAGCAAAAGAAGAATGAGAAAAAGCTTTAGGAAATGCTCCACATATAAGAGCAATTCATGCCTGACTTGAATGCTGAGCATTAGTTGCCTGACTGAATAATCCAAATGTAAATGCAATTTCTATAGGTCCAAATATAGAGTTTGTACATTCTACAGAAGAAAGAGTAGATTTAGAATCAGTAAAAAAAGTAGAAAAAATTTTGGAATGAATATTAGCTAGAATATAAGAAAAATCCCGCATTATGCGGGATTTTAGTTGTCAGGAATAACAAGTCTGATTTTATCAATTGGACAATCGATACTCGGTTCAATAATATAACCTATTGCTTTTTCCTCATCAATATCAATTGCAAGAAGAAAGTATTTTTGAGAAATCTTTTTCTCCAAAAAATCTGTATATAGAGATTTTAGTTTTTCCGCTGTAATAAATGGAAAATCTTCAAACTCTATAGGTTTTTTAGGAGATAAAAGTTCATTCATAAAACTAAACTTCATCTGCATAACACCGACTTCTTTTTTGCTTCCATCTTCCATCGCGAAAATAAGAGTATCAAATTTCAACAATGTTTCTGGATCAGTAAGCTCTGACATAAATTTTCTGTACGCTTCTTCCGGTTGATAGACGCGACCAGTATCGAAATTGATATAAAATGGTAATTCTGCACCATCATTTTCAATCGAACTTGCAAAAAAATTCATGTAAGCTTGTAAATCATATACAGAAATCTCGATTCTTAACGATTCATCATCTTGTGATGTAAGAATATATGGAGCCCCACTAATCAAACAATCCTCAAAATCATCCAAATCCAAAACAACTGTAAGTAAATTTATTTTATTTCCAAGAACATCTTCATGTTCATAGAGCATTGCCTTATTCATAACTTCCTCCTTTTTTAGAAAGTGAATTATTTATAAAGATTTTTAAATATAAGTCAAAGAAAAAAGAAAATATCCCTCAGGCATGAGGGACTGGGTAAAGCATCATTTTCTGAGCTTTTAAATTTGCAAGAGATGTTTCAGCTTCTCCACGTAGACAATTCGGGAAATTTGAACTTTGCAAATTCTTTTCCAAAAAGGCAATACAATTATCGTATGCCTCTAAACAAGTTTGTTCAGGTGAAATATTTTTAGCCTCAGCAATTTTATGGCAAAACGGTTTTTGTGCTGTTTGCATGAGAGCTGCATTATCTAACATATAAGCAGATTTAGCTTTAAGATAAGCAAAAGATTGCATAATAGCAGACCATGGCTTTTTAGGATTTTCTTTAGTTAGTTCCATCTGTAATTCTCCTTGTTCTCGAAAAAGTAATCATATTTATAAAAAAAAATATTTTTATGTCAAAGAAAAAAAATATTTTTGTAAGAAAAATGTAATATCATAAAAAAAATTAGTGAACACGGGCCCGTGTTCACTAATTTTTTTGTTTTCACTTATTTTTCTCCAAATAAATCTTCTATAGTAAGTTCTGGATTTTTGAAATCTTTATTTAAATTTACTATATCCTCATCTTTTATAGGATTTTCAGTTTGTTTATTTTTAGCAATCAAACTAGAAAGAGATTTTTTTATAGACTCCATACTTGGATTTGTTCAAAAATCCATCATATTTGCATTTACTTGAGTTGCTTCAGCTTTTATAATACTATGTTGTTTACAAGTTGGACATCAAATATCAACATTTATTGTAGTACCAGCAGCTCCTACTATATCTATAGAATTTTCATTTACTTCTGCCTGACAATTTGGACATTTGTATGTTTTAACCAAAACATCTACCAAAGTTTTAAATACATTGTAATTCATATCTTTTTTTGTTTATTAATTATTTTTTAGTTCTTCCTAAGAATTTTATCCTTCTTTGCTTATATTTTCAAGTTTTTTATATTTCCAAAACAGCATTTTTATTTTCTAATATATTTTTACTCTATAAATATCTCCAAATTATATTTACAGTAAAGGAAAAATCAAAAATAAATTTGAGTTAAAATTAAAAAAAGTTAAAATGAAAACAACTTATTTTGATAATTTACTAAAATATGGCACAAGTAACTAAAAAAGCGACTAAAAAAAGAACTCAAGTAACAGGAACTTTGATTCCTACAGTAATAGATAAAACTCCTCAAGGAGAAAGAGCTTATGATATATATTCTAGACTTTTAGAAGATAGAATAATTTTTCTTGGAGATGCGATTGATTCTATGGTTGCAAATACAGTTATTGCCCAACTTCTTTACCTAGAAAAACGAGATCCAAAAGCTACAATCACTATGTACGTTAATTCTCCAGGATGACATGTTACAGCAGGTCTTGCAATCTACGATGTTATGCAATATGTAAAATGTCCAGTTGCCACAGTTTGTGTTTGATTAGCTGCTTCTATGGGGTCAATAATTCTAGCTGGATGAACAAAAGGTATGAGATATTCTCTACCAAATTCTGAAATAATGATTCACCAACCACTAGGATGAGCTGAATGACAAGCTACAGAAATCAGAATTGCTGCTGAACACATTCTAAAAACTTGAGTTAGACTTTATGGAATTTTAGCTAAACATACAGGACAAGATATTAAAAAAGTTGAAGTTGATTGTGATAGAGACAATTATATGACAGCCGAAGATGCTCTAGCTTACGGACTTATTGATAAAATAATAAAAAATAAAGATTAAGAAAATCTTTCGAAAAAAATTCCAAGAAATTTCTTGGAGTCTTTTTTGTATTTAAATAAATTTATTCAATATTAAATTTATCTTAAATTTTTGGCTTGTTTTTCAAGAAAAACTTGAAATTAGGTTTTTTGTAAATATGCTGAGAGTTAATTTATATTTTAGAATCTAAATTTGCAAAAAC
>JAVHPF010000027.1:0-17934 GCA_036170435.1 Patescibacteria group bacterium | reverse complement strand
GTCTGCAACACCCTTCACAGCGGTTCGAACCCGCTAGGCACCTCCATAACAAGAAAAAATAAAATAAATCCTAGTTTTTTTTTAAAACTAGGATTTATTTTATTTAATTCTTTAATTTAAAAGCTTTTCGAAAACTAGTATTCCAAGATTTGGCTTTCATTGATCTTGAAGAAAGTACTAGTTCCCTTATTTTATCAGGTAATATATCATATTGATATTTTCTTTCCTCCTCAAAAGATTTTCATTCAAAAATTATTGCTTTAAGTGAATATTCTGCTCAACCTGGAGCATGGTCTGCCATATGAGCTGTAGCAACAGCATGTCAGGCAGCACGAGCAATTGCAATTTGTGTCAGATTAGTTAATTCTCTTGCAAGCGTAATAACTGCAAAAGCTGCATTTCTAGCGTCACCAACGCTCACTTCCCCTTTCTCCCATTTCTCAGCTATTTCAAGAGCATATATAATACGTCAATCTATATTTTCACCATACAATGCCAAAACATGTCTAACACAATCACAAGACCATTTTATCAAAAGTCTATGTTCCTCTTTTGTCAGAGGACCGCCTCTATGTTCTGCTACAAAACGATTATCACGCATTTTTCTGATATTATGATATAAAATAAAACTTAATTCTTTTATATCTATTTTCTCAATATTTTCAAATAGCTTTTCTTGGGTTTAATATACAAGGAAACTTTTGTCTAAATCTTTAATTTCTCATGAATTAAAAAAATCTAATGTAATATTATTTCAATTTATTGCTTTGATTTTAGCGGGTAATATAACTTGAACATCACCAGTAACTTTTATATTACTTAAATCTCAATCTTTAATATTAACCATTACATAATCTCATATTTCTAAATTTTTATCTAAATCTTTAATTTTTATAGAATTTACTAATTCTCAATTTATATATAAATTAGTATCACTTTCTGTATTCGTTAAAGCAATAAATGTTTTTTCAAGAAGGTACTTTTTTATATTGGTTGATATTTTTCTATATCATAATTCTGGATGTAATATATATATTTTTAATTGAGTTCAATATTTGGAAAAAAAAACTTGTATTCACTCATTAATAGTAAAAGGTGGAAAATTTATCTCAGAATCAATATCTGTCCAAGTTGGGTTTCTTTCTGTTTTAATCCAAAATGTTATTGTAAAATTTTTATTCATATATTTTTTATTATAAATTATTAATTTGTATCATTATATATATCTTTTATTTCTTCTTCATTTAATGATTTATCTTTATATTCTATTTTTTCAGCTCATTTATTATGTTGATTAAAAAAATTTTTTAACGTTATTACTCATATTATTCAAGATATAAAAGAATATGATATGGTTGAGGGTCATAGTAGAAATATTGCTCAAAACATTCAAGTTAAAGAATAAATAAATCATTTAGGCCAATAATCTATATTAGTTTTTTGACGAAGACCATAATAATCAATATTGAGTAAATATCATATATTCGCTCAAATAAAAGCTGCAATAAATTTCCATATAATTAATGAATTTATAGTAAGTCATAATAAAACTATATCCATTTGTAAGCTGATTAATATTATTACTAAATATTATATTTAGATTTTAAATAAATCAAATTACTATTTAATATCACTTTAAATTTTTCTTTTACCTTGCTATATACTAAATATTTTTTATCATACAAATAAATATTAATCCTAAAAAATATGACCAGAGTAAACCTAATAAATCCAAAAGAATTGTATGACCAGCATCTTTTGTCGGAACATAGAGAGATAAAGAGAATTCCAAATGTGGTGAAATCTGGGAAGTATGTTTATGTGGATATTCCTGAAAAATATGTTTTGGGAAAATGACATGTGAAGTTCTTTTATGATAAACTGAAATTCTTGCATAAAAGATATAATTTGCTGTATAAAGAATGCTTGAATAGGAATTTCAAAGTGGAGAATTATGAAGAATCATTTATGAATTTACCGGGAAACTTGTATAATGACTTTACTCCTACGGAAGAAAATATTGAACTAAATAAAAAAAGACTTAAAGAAAAATATAAGCCGAATTTCTATAGATATTATGGCGAAATAAAGTAATATCTAATCTTACCTTAGGATAAAATTATTATTAATAATAATAAAAAAATATGCTAAATATTAAAAAAATTTTAATTGAAAATATTATAGTTCGTCAGATTAAGACTAGAATAATATTATTTTTGTCTATATGTTTTGCTATACTTGTATGGTTTATATTTCCTAAATGAGTAATTTCTCATAATATAACTCGTTTTATTGTTTCTTGGGATTCTCGAGCTTTTTTGTATCTTATTTTGATTTTAATTGTTATAATTAAATCAACTCATGAAAAGATTAAATCTAGAGCTCAGTTAGAGGATGAATGACAATATGTGATTTTGTTTCTTGTGATAATTGCTGCAATCGTGAGTTTATTATCTATAATATTAGAATTAGGTCTTGTGAAAAATTTAGTTTGATTTTCTAAATATATAAATTTAGCTCTTGTTATTTTAACAATAATTATTTCTTGGTTTTTTACACATACTATGTTTGCTCTTCATTATGCACATAATTATTATGCTAGAATTCTTAAATGAAAAACCGGATGACTTGAATTTGCTGGAACTAAATTACCTACTTATAGTGATTTTATATATTTCGCTTATATTATATGAACTTCTGGACAAACTGCCGATGTAAGTTTTTCTTCACAACATCTTCGTCGCGTATGAACTATGCATTGTGTTCTTGCTTTCTTCTTTAATACAACAGTTTTGGCTCTTACTATAAATATTGCATCTGGTTTAATTTAACTCTATAAATTTATAGAAAGAAGACATTTCTTTGACATTTATATGACATAGTTTTTGTATTATATACGTATCTCAAATTGAGATTTTATATTTATTATTTAATTTTTTATATTATGAAAAAATTATTATTTACTTTGACTCTTATGTCAATATTATTAACTAGTTCAGCTTTTGCTGATACTAACACTGGATCTACAACTATTTCTACTCCTAGTGTAGCTAGTACAGGTTCTGTAAATACAGGTTCTTGAGTTCTTAAACAAGAAATTAAAACAATTAGAACTACTAATAATTCTCAAATTAAAGATATTAAAACTGCAGAAAAAGCTCAAATAACAGCTATTAAAGATGCAAAAATAGCTCAAATTAATACAGTTAAATCTTCAATTTGAACTACTGCAGAAAAAACTGCTGCCATAAAATCAATAAATACTACAGCAAAAACTCAAGTTAAAGCAATAAAGAAAACTACTAAAACTCAAGTTAAATCTGCTAAAAAACTTACAAAAGCTCAAATTAAAGCTTTAAGAGCAAAAACTAAAAAAGCTAAAGCAAAAAAATAATCATTAAAAAATAAAAAACCTTATCACTTCCGATAGGGTTTTTTATTTTGAAAAATTCTTTGACTAAAATAATTATTGAAATATACTTGAGTAGTCAACTATATTTCAATAATTATTTTTTTATGTTGCAAAATATTGAGTTTTTTATGAATATTGCGAAATTTTATGCAATATTATCAAAAAGTATGGATCGAAAATTGGGAGGAATTTGATTTAATGATTTTATAGTTTTATATCACCTAAATCAAGCTCCAGAACATAAATTGAAAAGAATTGAACTTGCTGAAAAAGTAGGACTTACCGCTTCAGGTGTTACAAGACTTTTGCTGCCGATGGAAAAAATAGGACTTGTAAATAAAGAATCTAATCCGAATGATGCTAGGGTTAGTCTGGTTATACTTGCTCCTGGATGAAAAATGAAACTTGATGAAGCTATGGAAAGAATAGAAATATTTGCTTGAGATATTATCCCAAAATCTTCAGATGCACAAATTAAGGATATAAATAAATTGATAAGTGAAATTTGATGAAAAATTATGTGGAAATAAAAATTATATTTATAAAAATTAGAAAAAATGAAAAAAAATAAAAATCTAGAAATGTCTCTTGAATGACCTATTGTGAAATCATTCCTTTTACTTACCTTGCCTATATTGTTTGCTAATTTATTACAAAGTGCTTATCAATTAACTGATGCATTTTGGGTGTGAAGACTTGGTTGAGATGCTGTTGCTTCTGTTTCAATAAGCTTCCCTATAACTTTCTTTATGATATCTCTTGGTGCTTGATTTGCTGTTGCTGGGTCCACTTTTATAGCACAATACGCTGGTGCTAAAAATCAAAAAATGGTAAATCATGTTGCGGCTCAAACTCTACTTATGGTAGTTGTTGTTTCTGTGGTAATTTGAGCTATTTGATATGTAATTAGTCCTAATTTATTATCTTTGATGTGAGTTAGTAAATGAGTTTATGCTGATGCTCTTAGTTTTCTTAGAATTTCATTTATAGGAATGATATTTGTATTCGCATTTTCTATGTTTCAATCAATAATGAGATGACTTTGAGAAGTTAAAATGCCAATGAATATTGTGTTATTTACGGTGTTATTAAATTTAATAGTAGATCCTTTTTTTATATTTTGATTCTGATTTATTCCTGCTATGTGAGTTTCTTGAGCTGCAATGGCAACTTTAGTTACTCAATGAATTGCTGCAATTATGTGACTTATAATATTATTAAAATGAAAATATTGAATTCATCTAAATATGTATGATTTCAAACCTGATTTTTGATACATCAAAAAAGCTTTTTATATAGGATTACCATCTTCGATAGAAATGTCTGCTCGTAGTTTCGGAATGCTTATTATGATTTTTTTGATTACTAGTTTTTGAACTCTAGCTGTTGCTTCTTATTGAGCAGCTTGAAATATTTTTCAATTAATAATGATTTTCGGTTTATGATTATCTATGGCCTGATCTGTTTTGATAGGACAAAATCTAGGAGCTAAAAATATTGTTAGAGCTGATAAAATCGGTAAAGTTAGTTTAATTCTTTCATTCTTAGTTTTATCCTTTATTGGTATTATTGTATTTTTCACAGCTCCATATTTGATTAGTTTCTTTGTTCCCGGTGATGCTATGATTATTGAACGATGAGCTAGAATATTGGTGATTACTGCTCTTTCTTTTGGTTTAATTTGAATACAAATGTCTGTAAACTGAGTACTTCGTGCTTCATGAAATATGAAAACTAGTTTGATTTTGACTTTAGTTTCACAATGAGTTGTTCAATTTCCATTGGCTTATATTTTATCTAAACATAGTTCCCTATGAGTAGACTGAATTTGGTATGCAATGCTTATTACAAATTTTATTATGGCTAGTATTAGTATTTGAGTCTATATGAAATGAGATTGGAAAAAGAATAATTTAATTTCAAAAGAAGAAAAAATGAAAGAACAAGTTTTTGATGATGCTCTTATTGAAGAATGAATTAGATAAAAATATTACAAAAAAATCCTTATCAAAACTGATAAGGATTTTTTATTTTTTAATAGTTATTTAGTCTAGAATTAAATATATCAATTGCATTAGATTTGAAACCAGAATCATAAGTATTACTGTTTCTTAAATAATCTATTTCTTGATTTATATAATATTTTCTATCTGTAGAATTATAGTGATTCGCTTCAATAGTTTTTATTCTATCCCAAGCATATTTATATGATTCTGAAGTATTACTTGAATCATAATTATTATTATAAGTATTATCGTAATAGTTATTATTACTAGTATTATATTTGTAATAAACTCCGTTACTATAGTAATAGTCGCTATTGTTATAATAATTACTATTGTTATAGTTGTTGTTACAGTTATTATTGTAAGTATCATTTTTATAATAAACTCCATTACAATAATAGTATCATTCTTTGTAGTAGTAATTACTATCATAATTATTATTATAATTATTCAAATTAGTTACATATATAGTTGTTGAACTAGTATATTTTGTAGTATTTAAATAATCATCTACGATATTATAAGTCATATAATAACTAGTACTTGAATAATTATTATCTAAATATATATTTTGTGTTGCATGTAATTGATTATAAGAAGATTCATATGAGAAATAAGCTGTATAATAAGTTCAATTTATATAAACTTTCACATAATAATTATCTTGTGGTTGAGAGTAGATATTGCTTATATAAAAATCTAATTTCAATTCCTTATTAGAACTATCATAAACATTTGCAGTTCTAATATTTGACCAACTTATATTATTATCATTGTAATATGTATTAGTATTACAAGTGTAATATGTTCCATTAGAATAGTAACCTGTATTATTATTTGAACAATTAGTATTACAATAATAATATGTTCCATTAGAATAATATCCACTATTGTTGTTATAGCAGTTATTATTAGTATTGTAATAAGTATTATTGTAATTTAGATTTGTATTATAATTTAGATTTGTATTATAATTGTTATAATAATTATAATTTGGAACTGTTATTTGATAACTTGTTTTAGTATAAATTCGTACATTATTTGAATCATAAACTGTATATGAAATATAATAATAATTTCTTAAATCAGATTTATTTATATCAATTAAAAATGTTGTACTTAGTTTATTATTTGAAGGATCGTATATCAAATCACTGTTATAAGTAGTATTTGAAGTATTTCAGAAATTTAATTTTATAGAATAATTATTTGATGGTTTAGTTTGAATGTTATTTAAATTGAAATTTATTTCTAAATTTGAATTAGTTGTATTATAAGAATTTGTTGTTATTAATGATGACCAAGAAATATTTTCATTATTAGTACTTGTATTATTTAGAAGATCTAATTTATAATTATTTTTAGTAAAAACTAAAGTATTAGCATCATTATTTATTACTGAATAATTTATGTAGTAATAACTTCTTAAATCACTACTATTAACATCAATAGAAAAAAATGCATATAATTTTTTTCATACTGTGTTATAAATCACATCACTTGTGTAATATTTATTATCTAATGTTAATTTCATATTATAATTAACATTAGGATTAGTATAAATATTTGGAAGAACAAAAGTTAATTTCAATTTTCTATAAGAAGAATCATAAGATTTTAGAATTTGTGCATTTGTCCAATTTAGTCAACTAGTATCAGTAACTAATAATTTATAAGAAATTTTTGAATATTCATGATAATTTGTAGAGCTATTTAATACATAATAATTTATGTAATAATAGTTTTTTAATGCATTTTTTGGTACATTTATGGTCATAAATGAATACATTTTATGAATAGAAACATCATATACTAAATCACTAGTATATGATTTTCCATCTAAAAATACTTTTATATAATAATTGCTATCTGGAACTACATTTGCATTATTTAATACAAATGTTAATTTCATAGCTTCAGCATGATTATCATACATGTTAGTTACTTGGAGATTTCAGAAACTTGGAGTATAGGCAAAACTTTGATTATAAGTCATTAATGAAGCTAGAAAAATGAATATTACTAGCAAAAACTTTTGTATATTTTTCATAAGTTGAAAAGTTTAAATGATAATTTATCCTGACATTATATTTAATGCAAGTTTTGATAATAATCTTTTAGCTAAAAATATCAAGTTAATTATTAAATAAAATCAAAATATGTAAATTATTTCAAATAGAATTGACTATTCCCTATCATTTCATATACTATTTTTCAAATTTATTACACAAATAAGATATATAAAAATGGCTACAGTTTGAGATAAAATAAGACAATTTCACGAAGAAAAAAAAGCAATAAAATCAAAAGTAATGTTTAATTGAAAATTCTATAAGGAATTAGAAGCTTTGATGGAGAAAATAGAAGAGCTTGTTGAAAAAGAAATAGTTCCAAATTATCCTATAGAATATATAAATTATTGAAATTCTAATATAAAAGTCAAAGTTGATGACGAAGAAAATGATATAGAGAGACTTATAAATTGTGTTTTGGAATATACAAAGAATGACGAAAGATATGGTTATATTAACTTGAAATTTCTAGTTACTGAATTTTCTCAAAATAAAAAAGTTTTTGATTCTGGAAAATTTTTCATCAGAGATACTCAAAAAATTTTAAATAAATTTTTAGCTGATTTACAAGCAAAAATAACTGAAATTCATTTATGAAATTAAAAAAAAGCGAATATTCGCTTTTTTTTAATTTACAATTTCTTGAAAAATTCTGTTCTAAGAACCATTTTCCCAGATTCAATTAATTCTACATTGTCTGTTAATCTAATTTTTGCAAATTTATCTCATCTTTTTATATCCGACGCTCATTTAACTTTTATATCTTTGATTGCAATAACTGTGTCTCAATCTTGTAATATATTTCAGTTAGCATCTTTTACAACTAGAGTTTCTTCATCAGAACTAGTATCGTCTTGCCAAAAATCTCTTCACATATTTTAGAAAATTAATTAATAATGGCTTGATTTTATTTATTTTTTTATATTTTTCAATAATTATTTTGACTTTTATTTTTAAAGTCTTATAAGTCTAAGTGTATTATATAGGGAGGATAAATAATTATATATACAAAAAATAAAAATAAATTAATAGGACGGTAACGGAAAATGTTAAAAAATGAAGAAATAACGGAAGCTGATATAGTTAATTTTGAAGAAAATGATAAATGTTTCGAGAGATTGTTGGAGATTTTGCCTGAAAATGATGAAATAAGTTTAGAATTACTTGCTGAACTTGAAGAAGATACTTATGATAGCTTGGAGACAGATTATTCAATAAAACATAAACATTATTCGACTTTCGAAGAATAAAAACAAAAAGATCTTTGTACCATAATATAGATACAAAGATTGTAGATAAAAATAAATATTTTTGATTTAGGAAAACCTGTAATCATTAAATTTGGAAATTTAATCCGCTTAAAGCTGGATTTTTTTATGTCAAAAAATTTATTTCTAAATTCTTCTAGGCTTATATCTTCATTTATTAATGAATCAAACATTTTTAATTTATCATCTAAGCTTATCTCATAAAAATCTCTTATTGTTTTTAATGGATTTCATAATACTTCCCTAACTTCATCCGAAATTAATATATTTTTGTTGATACTCATTAGATATTTGAAATATCATTTTTCCACATCAATATAATATTTTTCTGCACTAACTCATAATTCAAGTGCAAACAAAGATCAATAATATAAAAATTCAACGATTCAGACTCAAATATCTCAAATATCTAAATCTGACATTATTTTTGCATATTTGTTTTGATTTTTAGCTCTATTTTTGAAAACTGTTCATATAATTCAATTTCTACATATCCCATCATTTACGGTAAAATCAGGATATTTATCCATAATTATTCTAAAATGGTCTAATGATATAAATTCATCCAAATCATGGGCTGTTCCTGTATGTCAGGCATCATGGAATAATCAAGCAATCATAAGTGAGCGAATTTCTATAGGACTAAATTCTGATTTATCTAATAATAAAACATAAGAACTCACCCTTAGTGCATGTAGAAAATTATGATAAGGATTATTGTTGTAAAGCTTTTCTGCTTCATTAATAATATCTTCATCTATTAGATTTGATTCTAGTATTTCTTTTTTTAATATATTTATTTGTTTATTTTTTATTGTGAATTTTTCCATTTTTTAAGCTGAAAATTAATAAAATATTTTTTTGAAAGTATATTCATTTTTATTTTAAAAGTAAATTTTTATTTTTTACTTGCAAACTAAAAAAAATCTATATAATGAAGCCAATTATTTTAATTTATAATAATAAATGTATGGCAAAAGGAAAAAGAACATATGTTGGGTTTTACTCTGAAGAAACAGGAAACTTAGTACACGTAACTAATATTCAAAAGAAAAATTTCGCTGCTGGTGAAAAATTATCTTTAAGAAAATATAATAAAAGAACAAAACAACATGAAGTTTTGAAATTAAAAGAAATTAAAAAAGGTTAATTCCTTATGAAAAAGAGATATTTTGTAAACAAAAAATATCTCTTTTTTGTTGACAAAAAAATACTATCTATATACTTGCTTTGTTAATTTATAATAAATAGATGATAAAAATATTTATTTAGAAACTTAATTTTAAAAACAATATGTACAAAGTTACTTATAATAAAGCACAGAGAGAAAATCTAACAAATTATACGCAAGAAAAAACAATAACAATAGATAAAGATATTACAGCTTTTATATTGGTTGATGTATCAGAAAAAAGAATTTGAGATATTATTACAAATAAGATTGTAGATTATATTTTAGATAATATAACAAGTGATTCTAAAAATATTTATGATAGTTTTTCTGTTGTACTTGATTTTTTAAACTGATTTTTCAAGTCATTAGCAATGAAGTGAGAAAATTTAGGCTCACTAAATATATCAATTTGAATACTTGAAGAAAATAAGTTTCACTTTTCAAAAATTTGAAATTCAGCTATATATTTATTACAAGATGATGATTTAACTGAGATAACTCAATCAGGTAGTCCAGAAAAAAATACAAGTGAATTTTCATATATATCAAGTTGAGCTTTGAGAGTAGAAGATATAATTATAATGGCTAATGAAAAATTAACTGATTATTTAACAAAATGAGATTTTACAGAATCTGTTAATATTGATTCGATAGAAGAAACTTGAGCTAATTTAGAAAATATATTAAATAATGAGCATATTTCTAGTAATATAATGCTAGTATCTTTTATTTATGATTTTACTAGAGAGGAAGTTAGGACAAATAGACATTTAGAAAATATTAAACATTTTTGATTGAAATTACTCGATAATAATTATATAAAGAAAAGTTTAGCTACTGCATTAGTATTGAAAGATAAATTTAATATAAGTGATAAAATTTTTAGAAATTCATTATTTGTAGCTTGAATAGTAGTTAGCGTTTCCCTGCTTTATATAATAATAGGGTGAATAGTTTCTACAACTAATAATTCTATGAATATATCTACAGCAAAAGAAAAGTTAATCGAGGCTAGGGATTACCTTAGAGTTGCTAATGAAAATATGAATAATGCTGATCTTTTTGATTTAAATATACAAAAAGCTACAGATATAACAACTGAAGTTAAAAATAAAAAGTTATTTTTAAACGATGTAGATAAGATAATTGATGATATATCGATATTAAAAAAACAATATGATTGAGTTGAAAGTTTTGAATCAACTACTTCGAATCTAATTTATAGAACTGAAGAAAAATGATTTATAAAAACAATTGAATTAAACAATAAAACATATTTAATTAATTCTAATTTCTTACTTTGACCTATTGTATCATGAGAAAAACCTAAAAAATACTTATTTGATAAATTAGAAGATGATTATTTTATAGATGCAAAAGTTATGCGAGATAAAATAGTTTTGCTTACTAAATCTTCTAGAGTTGTAACATTTGATAAAAATTTTGAATTTAAATTCGTAAATGTTATTGGACAAGATAAATGGGAAAATTCTAATTCTATTGATATATTTTGAACAAATATATATCTTCTAGATAAAATTAAAAATCAAATATTTAAACATAAAACTGCCATAAATTGATACGCTATAGGACAATGATTTTTGGAAGATGCTGATATAAAAAACATAGGTAAAATTTCTACAATTGCAGTCGATGGTTGAGTATATATATTAAAAAATGATTTATCATTACTTAAATTATTTACATCTCCTAAATACGAATTAAATACAATTACTTTAAATAAGTTACCTAAAAATTATAAAACATCAGTTCCTGCTAATTCTTCTATTATAACAAGAGACGATTTAAATTATATATACATTTATATAAATGCTACAATATATGTATTTGAACCTAGTAGTAAAAGATATCAAGATGTAAAAAGTCTTACATATATAGGACAAATTGAATGAAAAAAATATAAAATAAATTCTTTTTATATTAAACATGATTGAGAAATAAATATATTAAATGAAACTGGATTATATAAATTATGATTTGATGTTTCAGATTGAAAACTTATGTTGAAATAATACTAATTAAATCCTTATAAAAAAGATTAGCAATTTTGCTAATCTTTTTTATGTACACAAATAATATATTTTACTTTTTAGTTTTTAACATCAATTTTTAAAAGTGTTTGAAAAAGATTTTAAGTTCTATATAATTGGTCCAAGCTTAGCTTAACTAATTGCAACTTGTTTTCAAGATAAATGTATTAGTAAAAGCTTCAGCTAGTACAAATATTTTGAACATACTATTTATTTTATAATATTTAAGTAAAAATGAGCTTTGATAACATAATCACTTCCATTGATATAGGTGGCTCTAAAATAAAGACTGTTATTTGAAGATTCGATGAGAATGATAAAAATAAGTTTGCAGTTTTATGAGTATGAGTGGTTTCTTCTAATGCTATTAGAAAATGAAATATACTTGATATGGATGAATTTAAACAAAACTTAGATAAATCTCTGGAAGAAGCTGAAAGAATGGCTGGAGAGCAAGTTGCATGAGCATATATATCATTTAACTCTTCTTCAATAGAAGTAGTTAATAATAAATGAATTATAGCAGTATCAGGAGATGAAATAAAAAATGATGATATAATAAGAGTTCTAGATATGGCTAGAAACTGAGTAGAATTACCAAATAGAGAAATCTTGAAAGTTATTCCAGATAGTTTTACAGTTGATTTAGAAGAATGAATTAAAAGCCCTGTTTGAATGACTGCTAGAAAACTTGAAGTAAGAGCAAATATATTCTCAATTGGTACTAATGTTTTAAATAACATTAAAAAAGCAATAAGTGATGTTGGAATAGAAGTTCTTGATATTTATCCAAATATCATATCTGCTCCAGAATGAGTTCTAACTAAAAGACAAAAAGAATTGTGAGTTATATGTATAGATATTGGTTCATCAACTACATGAATTTCGGTTTATGAAGAAGGTTCACTAAAATTTGCATCTATAATTCCAATGGGATGAGATAGTGTTACAAATGATATTGCTTTATGAATTAGAACATCTATTGATACAGCTGAAAAATTAAAATTAGAATTTGGAAGTTTAGGACTAGATAGAGATGAATCTTTAAAAGATATAGAAATAGACTTAGCTAAACTTACAAACAATGCAGAAGAATGAGTAATTAGTAAAAAATACTTAAGTCAAATTATTACTGCTAGATATGATGAAATAATACATTTTGTAAAAGATGAATTAAAAAGAATTTGAAGAGATTGAATGCTTCCAGAAGGAGCTGTAATCGTAGGATGAGCTGCTAAAATGAAATGACTAGTTGATTTAACTAAAGAAGTTCTTAGATTACCAACTATTGTATGATTACCTACAGAAAAAGATGTTCTATCTGGTACATTCATAAGTGATCCTAGTTTTGCTTCAGTAATTTGAGCAATGATACTTGCAAATAGACATTCTATGGAACATACTGGTTTAAATATAAATATGTGAAATATTTTTGCTTCTATAGTAAAAGTATTTAAGAAATTGATTCCTTAATTTTGGAACTTATAAAAAATATTAATTATTAATTATTTAAAAAACTATGGTAGTTAAAAAAGATGATAGACTAAAAAGTCTTTTCACAACTGGAACTTTATCAAATGGACCTGAAGAAGTAAATATGACTTCATTTATGTCTCCTATTGCTAGAATAAAAGTAGTATGAGTTGGTGGTGGTTGATCTAATGCTGTTAATAGAATGATTGATTCTGGACTTGAAGGTGTAGAATTTATCGCTATTAATACTGATGCTCAAGCATTATACAATTCTAATGCTCCTAAAAAAATAAATATTGGTAAAGCTGTTACTAGAGGTCTTGGTGCTGGAGCTAATCCAGAACAAGGTAAAAAAGCTGCTGAAGAATCAACTGAAGAAATCAAAGCTGCTTTAGAAGGAGCTGATATGGTTTTCATTACTTGTGGTCTTGGTGGTGGTACTGGTACTGGAGCTGCTCCAGTTATAGCTGAAATTGCAAAACAATTATGAGCTTTAACTATTTGAGTAGTTACTAAACCATTTTCATTTGAAGGACAAAGAAGATCTTCTCAATCTATTGATGGTTTCAATAAATTGAGAGAAAAAGTAGATACTCTTATCACAATTCCAAATGATAAAATCCTTACTATTATAGATAAAAGAACTCCTCTTCTTGATGCTTTCTCAATAGTTGATGAAGTATTAAATCAATGAGTACAATGAGTTTCAGATCTTATAACTCAACCAGGTCTTATAAATGTAGATTTCGCCGATGTTAGATCAGTTATGCAAAATGCAGGTTCTGCATTAATGGGGATCTGATATGGTTCTGGTGATAATAGAGCTGTTGAAGCTGCTAGATCTGCGATTGATTCTCCTCTACTTGAACTTTCTATTGCTTGAGCTAAAGGATTATTATTCAACATAACCTGAGGTACTGACTTATCAATGTATGAAGTTGACGAAGCTGCTAGAATTATTACTGAATCTATCGACAGTGATGCAAATATAATATTTGGTGCAACTATCAATGAACATTATACTGGTGAAATTAAAATTACTGTTGTTGCTACTGGATTTGATGAAGATACAAATAGTAAATTCAGAGAAACTTGAGTTGCTGCTTCAAAAGCTAATCCTTTTGGAAAAAAATCTATAGGGGAAGCTAAACCTATGATGTCACAAACAACTCAATCTCCAGTTAGACCAGCTGCTCCAGCTAATCCTGCTGAAGACTATGATGTTCCAGCTTTCTTAAGAAAAAAAATATAGTATTAATTTTGTTAAAGCCTTAAAAAATACTAATCAATAAATCCCAAGTGAAATTCATTTGGGATTTTTGTTTAAAAAACTCAATATTAAATCTATCTTAAATAATTTTTTTACTTGCAAAAATATACAATTTTTATAAACTTGAAATTAATATAATAAATTAAAAATATTTATTTTTTAAATAAAATTTTATGACTACTGTAACATTTAAAGAAGATATATTTGTTTCAAAAACGAATTTTGATTCAGTTCTAGATTTTCTTGAAGAAATAGAAGATTATGTTTTGTGAAAAATTATGGAAAAGAATAAATTTGAAGATTCATATGATATTTCTTTACTTGAAAAAAAATATATATGAAAATAGAATATAGGGAGCTTTTTGATTATGATTTATCGAATCTAGATTATAATTACTTAAAAAGAGTTTTTGAAAAAATAAATTTAATGAAAACTTCAGAAAATATTAGTAATTTAAGTAATTTAAAAAAGCTTAAATGATATAAAAACTTTTATAGATTAAGAATATGAGAATATAGACTTTGATTTAGTCTAGAAAAAGATAAAATTATTTTAGAAAGATTTTTACATAGAAAAGATATTTATAAATATTTTCCGAAATAAAATTATAACTAAAACTAAAAATTGCAGGATTTTAATATTTTTCTAAAAAAAATTTGATTTTTAAGAAAAAAGCTTACAATAGAAATTGTAATAAAGGAAAAGACGAGAGTTTGGCAACAAATTCTCGTTTTAATTTATATATTTTAATTTTTAAAAATTTTTTATCTATGATAGATATAAAGAAAATTGAAGCTGCTGTAAATTTGATTGCTGCAGAGAAAAAAATACCAAAAGAAAAACTGGTTGATATAATTGAATCGGCTATTAAAACAGCTTATAAAAAGGATTATGGAAATAAAGATGAAAATGTAATTGTAAAATTAGATATTGATAATGGAGGTATCGAAATCACTGTTGAAAAAACTTTAGTTAAAGAAGTAGTAAATCCTTCAACTGAAATAAGTTTTGAAGAATTGGGTGATGATGCTGATGGATTTTCAGAATGAGATACTATTGAAATAGATGTAACTGAAGAAGTTATGAGTAAAGATTTAGAATCTAGTTTTGGTAGAATTGCATCTCAAGCTGCTAGACAAGTAATTATTCAAAAAATTGGTGATAGCGAAAAAGAAAAAATCTATGAATTATTTAGAGGTAGAGAATGAGAAGTTGTAAGTATGAAAGTAGAACTTATCGAAAGTGGTAAAGTTATACTTAATTATAATGGCAATCAAGTTGTTTTACCTAAATCAGAACAAGTTTCAAAAGATAGATATGCTGCTGATCAAAGACTTAATGTTTATGTTGCAGCTGTTATAAATGATGAAAAAACTGGACCAAGAGTTGTTTTATCTAGAAAAAATACAGGTTTAGTAAGTGGATTATTTAAAATTTATGTTCCTGAATTAAATGACGGAACTGTTGTTATAGATTCTATTGCTAGAGTTGCTGGTCTTAAAACAAAAATTCTTGTTTCTACAAATAATGATGAAATAGATCCAGCTTGAACTATGATTGGTCAAAAATGAATAAGAGTAAAATCTGTTATGGATGAACTTGGTGGTGAAAGAATTGATATCATTTCAAACACTGGAAATATTGCTGAAATTATAGCTAAGGCTCTTGCTCCAGCTGAAATATTAAAAGTTGAAGTAGATGAAGATAATCAAGAAGCTGTAGTTTTACTTCTTCCATCAGAAAGATCTAAAGCAGTTTGAAAAGGATGATTAAATGTAAATCTTGCTTCTCAATTAACTGGATATAGAATTTCTATAAATGAAGTAAATATAGAAGAATAATTTTTTACTCTTTAATGCTGAAAAAATATGTACAGAGTATTACTTTTGAAAAAAGTTCCTGGAGTTGGACTTGAATGAGAAATAAAAGAAGTTAGTGATGGATATGCTCAAAATTTTCTTTTTAAGAAAGGTTTAGCTATAGAAATAGATGAGAAAAAAGAAAAACAACTAGCTGAAAAAAAGAAGAAAGAAGAACAAAGAAGAAGAGATTTGGTGGTGAAAAAACATGAATATGTTGAAATGTTAAACTATAAAGTTTTAGAATTTTCTTTGAAAGCTAAAGAGAATTGACATATATTCGGGTCTATTGGAGAAAAGGAAATTATAGAAAGAATTTCTAAAGATTTCAAACTTGATTTAGAGAAAAAACATATTGATATGTGAAAAGAAGGTCATATTAAACATATTTGAAAAAGAGATGTTTTCATCAAATTTTCACCAAAAGATATAGCAAAAATAATCATAGAAGTAAAATGAGTATAATAGCACTTGATTTTGGAAAAAAGAGAGTATGAATAGCTGTTGCTGTTCAAGGTATTGCAATTCCTCATAAAATAGTAGAAAGACATCTAATAATTGATGAAATTAAAAAGATTATAAAAGAAAGAAATATTTCAACTATTATTTTATGAGATCCAATGAATATGGATTGAAGTTTATCTGAAACTTCTAAAAAAGTTAGGGAATTTCAAAACACACTCTCTTCCCTATTTCCAGATTTAAAAATCATTTTGGTTGATGAAAGATTGTCTTCATTTGAAGCTAGTTTCGTAAATGATAAAATTTGAGAAAAAGATGATATAGCTGCTAGTTTAATTTTGGCTTCATATCTTTCTTCTATTTAAAACAAAAAACATCTTTAAAATCTTAGTTATAAACCCTCCGGCTTTCAGCCACCTCCATTGAAAAGGGAGGAAATAGAACAATATTTCTCCCCTTTCCAAGGGGAGTGCCGAGGAACGAGGCGAGGGGTTTTAACTTAGTTTCTAAGTAAAAAATTAATTTTAATTCTTAATATAATTAAGACTATGAGTTATACAAGTAATAGAAATTCAAAAGGAACTCAAAAAAATATAAAAGATTATATTTTACCTATAATATCAGTTGTTTTTATATTAGCACTTTTTATAAGTGTTTTATCTGGTGGGAAAAAAACAGCAACTAATGAAGTTGTAAATAATGATTTAATAAAAATATCTTTAGTTTGAGAAAGTCCAGAAGCTTATATTACATTTCCTGGTTGATCTAAAGAAAAAATAGATGATTCAATAAAAAATGTTAATATTTGAGAAAAAATACAAGTTACGAGTTGAAATGTAAAATTAGACTTATGAACTAAATGAAAAATGCTTTTAAATAAATTATG
>JAVHPF010000026.1:40939-51429 GCA_036170435.1 Patescibacteria group bacterium | reverse complement strand
GTCATCTTTATTTTTTACAGCATCAGAAAAAATTCTTGCAATAAGTTTCATTTCAATTTCTTTCATTCATCTAGTTGTTGCTGCTGGTGTTCCTATTCTTATTCCTGATGGATCTAGAGCTTTTCTAGTATCGTATGGAATCATATTTTTATTTGTTGATAATCATACCATTTCTAGAGTTTTTTCTGCTTCTTTACCAGTAACTCAGAAACTTCAAAAAACATCAACTAACATTAGATGATTATCTGTTCAACCTGAAATTATTTTAAATCCGTGATTTTGAAGTTCTGAAGCTAAAACTCTAGCATTGTCTATAACTTGTCTAGCATATATTTTGAATTCTGGTTGTAAAGCTTCTTTAAAGGCTACAGCTTTTGCTGCAATTAGATTTTCATGTGGGCCTCATTGAACTCATGGAAAAACAGCTCTAGCAATATCTTTTTCATATTCCGCTTTTGACATAATAATTGCTCATCTTGGTCATCTCAAAGTTTTATGAGTAGTTGTAGTTACAACATCACAATAAGGAACTGGATTTTCTAAGGCTCATCCAGCAATTAAACCTGCAATATGACTTATATCAGCCATCAAAATAGCTCAAACTTTATCTGCTATTTGTCTGAATCTTTTCCAATCCAAATCTCTAGAATAAGCTGAAAAACCCGCAATTATCATTTTTGGTTTATTTTCAGTTGCCAATCTGTCCACTTCGTCCATATCTATTAAACTTGTTTCTGGATCAAGAGTGTAAGGAATTATTTCATATAATAATCCTGAAAAATTCAAAGGATGTCCATGACTAAGATGTCCACCTTGGTCTAAACTCAAACCTAAAACTTTATCTCCAGGATTTAAAAATGCTAAATAAACTGCCAAATTTGCAGGACTTCCTGAAAGAGGTTGTACATTTACATACTCTGCTCAAAAAATCTCTTTTGCTCTATCTATTGCAAGTTGTTCAATTTGATCTATAAATTCTTGTCCAGCATAATATCTTTTTCCAGGATATCCTTCTGAATATTTATTTGATAATATACTTCAAGCAGCCTCAAGTACATCAAGCGAAGCATAGTTTTCACTTGCAATAAGTTCTATTTCAGTTTCTTGTCTATGTTCCTCTTTTCCTATTAAATCAAAAAGTATTGGATCAGCTGTTTTAAGCATAAATATATAAATTAAAAAATAATTATATTTTGATTATAGTAACAAAATAAAAAAACCAAAAATATTTTTGGTTTTTTTATTAAAAGTTATTTTCTCAAGAAGTCTCTATAATAGTTTTTCAATTTTTACTTATAGAATCATATATTTCCTTATGTTTTTCAAAATACTTTTGAAGTTTTAAAACTGATTCATATGAAGGGTCAATAATATCGCATGAAAAATGTTTTTTCATATTTTCTTTTAATAAAGGGAAATGAGTACATCACAAAATTAAAGCATCTATAGAATCTTCTCCTAAGTTTTGTTTATATTCTAAAATTTTAGAGTTTATATAATCTTCATTCTTTTCTTTCTCTTCTACAATAGTAACCAAATCTGGACATCAAACTTGAAATAAATTAATATTTTCTCAATTTAATTCATCTGTTTTTTTTCTATAAATACCTGAATTTACTGTTGCATTTGTAGCAAAAATTCAAACATTTTTATAATTATTTTCAAGTATTTTTTCAATTCCTGGAATAGTTACAGAAAGTACTTTTTTTTCTGTAAATTGTGACTGCCACTGCTTTATAGCATAAGCTGATGCTGTATTACAAGCAAGTATTACTATTTTAGCTCAATTATTAAACAAATAATTTAGAGAATCAAAAGTAAAATTTTTTATTTCCTCTCGTGATTTTTCTCAATAAGGAAGATTTTTTGTGTCTGCATAAAATATAAAATCACAATCAGGAAAAGATTCTTTCAATAATCATAAAGTATAATAACCTCAAAATCAACTATCAAAAACTCCTATCATATTTTTTCATTTATTATACTAATTTTTAAATAAATACCTTCTATTTCTTCCCTTTATAAGGGAAGTCCCGAGGAACGAGGGGATGGGTTTCTAATTATTTTGTTAAACTTCAAGAAGAATTCAAACTGTTTTCTTTTTTATATTGAGCAACAGTAGCTGCAATATTTCAAATACTAATAAATTTTTCCAAGATTTTTTTAGATTCTTCTAATTGTCTATCATAAGGAACAAAATCTTTTTCGTTTCCTAATTTTGGACTTAAATCTTCTTTTTTGAAATCTATTTCTATATCTGGTTTAATTCATTGTTTATCTATATTATAATCTTTTGGAGTATACCATTTTGCAATAGTAAGCTTCAACATACTTCCATCTCACAAATCAAATGGTTCTTGAACAGATCATTTACCATAAGATTTTTTCCCTGTAATTATAGCTAAATTGTAATCTCTAAGAGCTCATGCTGTAATTTCTGAAGCTGAAGCTGTATTTTCATTTACTAAAACCACAAGAGGAATTTTATAAGGATCTCACATATTATCAGAATAATAGTAATTATTCATTACTGAATTTTTATATTTTGTTGTTACAAGTAATTTTCATTTAGCCGTAAAATTACTAAGTATATCAACTGCAGATTGTAAAAATCCACCTCAATTATCTCTTAAATCTAATATTATTCAATTAACTTTTTTAGATTTCAAATCTTCTAAAGCCATATTAAATTCGCTCGCTGTATTTTCTCAGAAAATATTTAAAGCAATATATCAAATATTAGTTTTATCTATTACTTTATAATCAACTGAGGGAATTGTTATTTTTTCTCTTATTACTTCTTTTTTGAGTAATTCTTTTTCTCAAGTTCTAAAAATAACTAGATTAACTTTTGTTCCTGCTCGTCATTTTATCTTTGCAACAGCATCATAAAGAGAAAGTTTAGATAAATCTATATCATTAGCTTTCATTATAATATCTCATTTTCTTATATCATTTTTAAGTGCTGGAGATCATTTTATAAGTCTATCAACTATAACTCAAATTTCATTTTTATCTACAACTGCTCAAATTCATTCAAAATCTCAACTTAAAGCTTGTGAAAATTGTTTATTTTCTTCTGGTGGCATAAATTCACTAAATTTATCTCAAAGAGATTCAACTAATCATTTAGTTGCTCAATAAACCAAATCTTGTTGTTTTATAGTATCAGATGAATAATAATTTTTACTTATAATATTATAAGCTTTCCAAAAATTATCTAAGTTTAAGTCTTTTTTTGCAAAAATAGAAGATATTGAAGACTCATTATTTATATTAGGAGTTTTTGTTATATTTTTAACAAAGTTTATATTATCAAAATAAGAATTTTCTGAACTACTCGCCATAATTGATACATTATATCAAACTATGAAACTTGTTAAAAAGATTATAAAAAAGCTTAAAATTGTTATTATTTTTTTATTATTCATTTGTATTTTCATTTTTATTATTAATAAATTTTTCACATCTGAAATATATGAATTTAGCTGTAAAAAACAAGTCAATCTTTTTTATTTTTTACTTGTTAAAATAATGTTAAATTTAAAAAGCTTTTTAAATAAAGGATAAATTCTAGTTTTACTATAAAAAATAAACTTTTTAACAAAAAATCTACGCATTTAAAGCAAAATTGTTTTTAACATTATTTACTATTACTATTACTATATATATAAATATATTAAATAAAAAGATATATAACAAAAAGAATGTTAAAATATTTGAAAAAAAATAAAAACTATGATAAAGTATAAAAAGAAATATATAATTTGTAATTTTTAAAAATATGCTTATAAATTTTTTAAGGAAACAATCAGATCTTACTAAAAAGAAAAAAGTACTTTTAACAATGATTAAAAATATTAAAATTTCTGAAGATCAAAAAGAACTTTACATAAAAACCTTAGACATACTTGACGAAAAATGACTAGATAATTTATATAAATCCGTTTCAGCTTTTGTTGAAGAAGTTGAAATGACTGATATAAAAAATATAGCTAAAAATAATTTTTCTTCTATTTCTTGAATTAGGAAAAAAGAAGCAATTGAAAAACAAAAAGATATAAATTCTTTTTCATTTTTACTTAGTAATATATAAAAATATGAATACTTTCGAAAATAAAGAAACAATAAATCCTTTTGAACTTAAATTACAAAGTTTATCAGATAATATTGCTTGAAATTTCAGAACTATAGAATTTTCTCAAAATTTAAATCCAGAAAAAACAAAAGAATTAAATAATATTTTGGCTCAATTTTTGAGCCCTCAAAATCAATTAGAAACAGTATAATAATATGAAAAATTTTAAAGTAGAATTATCAAAGGAATGAAAAAAATATACCTTTGTACTCAAAGCTAATTATGAAATTGAATTAAAAGAAAAATTTCATAAAGAATGATATAATATACTATCTATTTCGGAAATAGATAGTATTGAGGTGTCTTGACAAGCTTTTTACTTTGAAATTTTAATAAACTCTGAATTAAAAAAATGAACAATTAATTCTTCAGATATATTTAAAGCCTATTTAAAGCTTAGAAAAGAATTAGGGTATAGAGTTAAATATCTTTATGATAAACTAGATGCTACAGAAGAAGAAAAGATAGAATTAGTAAACAAATTAGAAAAACAATTTGATTTATTTAATATAAATAATGTCTCTTTTAAAAAAGAAGAAAATATTGTAAAAAAAGAAGAAAATAAAAATGATGATAGTAAACAAGAAAATTTTTATTTAAAAAAAGAATTAGATGAAGCTTATAATATTATAGGTTTTGTTTTGATAAAATTAAAAAATATTATTGATTGAAAAATAGATGAAACAATTAGTGTTGAAGAAAAACTAAAATTAACAAATATTTATAATAATTTAATAAAGGTAAAAACATCTACTAATATTGCTAAATTAAAAGAAATAGGAGAATTGGCATTAAAAAAAATCTGAGAAATAGAATTATGAGTACTTGAAAATAAAAAAACTACGGAATTAGAATTAGTATTAAAAGAAACAAATAAATTACTTAAAAAAGTAGGTTCAAAAACCCAATTTATAGAAAAAGAAAAAGATTTGTGATATATTTTTCAAAATTTTTGAGAATCAGTAAAAGATTTTTTAATAAATAATTTAAAACAAGAAACAAAACAAAAACAAGAAATAGATAAAGAATCTTATTATTATCAAAAAAATGAATTATTATTAAAAAGATATTTAAAATTAAAACAAGAAATAGATAAAGAAAAACTTCAAAATTTAATGAAATTTATTTTTAGTTTTACTCAAGAAAATAAAGATTTTGTTATTAAATATAATATAAAACAAGCTTTAATAAAACAAAATATAGATTTACTTAGGGCAAAACTAAATAATAAATCTTTTTCTTATACAAAAATAGTTAATACTTATGAAAAATGATTAGGAAAGATTTTAAATATTTTTAATATATTAAAAAATTCAATATTTTATTTTATATTTTTATATTCATTATTTTTTATAATATTTATAAGCTTAACTTATTATCTAAATCTAGATTATAATTTAAATTTAGCTACATTAAAATATATAATTTTACTTTTATTTTTCTATTTTTATTTTTCTTTTTCAAAAAATTTTGCGCTTATTTTATTAAATTCAATATTCTTTTGATTTTCAATTGCTATTTATTTAATTAATTTTTAAAAATACTTCTACAAAATAGAAGGATTTTTTTGATTTATATTTTTATTTACTATAATAAATTGTAATAAGATTTAGTATTTTAAATAAATATATAAAATATGTCATATATTTTTCTTTTCATATGAGCTATATATTCAAGTATTTTTCTCTTTTTTTATAAAAGTTGAAATACTTATTTTTCATCTTTTTCATTTAGTTTATTACTTGAAATAGTTATTTATTTATTTGCAGGATTTATACTATTTTTTTCATTTTTAAATATAAATACAAAGAAAAAATCATCTAATAATTCTAATACTAAAGAATTAATTAAGCCAAATTTCGTTTTAGATAAAAAACAAATTATTCAAATAATACAAAAATTTTCATATTATATATGATTTTTATTATTTTATATATCACTTTTTATTTTTGCTAAATTTAATGGATTTTATGAAATAGATTTTTCTTATTTTATAATAATTATAAATATTTTAATTATTATATTTTTCTTTTTATCAAACAAAAATAATTTAAGTTTCGATTTTTTAAAAATAAATACTCATATTTTTTCTTTTTTTTATATTATTATTATTTTTTGAATTTTTATTACATGAAATAATAATCTATGAATAATTGATTTTATAAATAATTTACTTATAATTATATCATTTATTTTCAGCTTATATTTCAATAAAAATAAACAAATTTACGAAGGAATAAATTTATCTTATTTTTCACTTTATACTTTTATTATATTGATTTTTTATATAAATTTTTACTTATTATCATATTTTTGAATGTCAGATTTATTATTTTCAATATGAACAATATCAGTCATTTTTTCTTATTTTATTTTTGAATATTTCCCTAAATTTAAAATTTTTGCAAAAAATATAATTCTTTTTAGATTACTTGGAATAGTGTTTTTATATTTTTGAATATTTTTAGAAATTTTATATTTATTATTAAATCCATTAAGTATAGTTGTTGTAACTACATTGATTTTTTCTATATTTTTTAATTATTATATACATAAAAAATTGGAAAATTATTTATCTTTTATTATAGCAATAAGCTCGTTTTTATTTATTTTTTATTATCTTTTATTTAATTCATTTTGATTTTATTTTTATACAGAAATTTTATTTTTTATTATAAGTTTTATTTTATCATTCTGATTTATAGGACTGGTTTATAAATATAAATTTAAATATATTTATGATTATTATATATTAATTTTTGCATCATATTTTGTAAATATATTATCAAGTATAATATTTATTATAAATAATTTTGATGTTTTATCTTTTGCTACTATACTATTTCTAGATTCTATTTATTTCTTTGCATCTTATTATAAAATGAAAGAAGTTAAAACTTATTTTAATAAATAAATTATAAAATTATGATTAATATAATTAATAACTTAGAGTATATTAAAAACACAAATTTACTTTTTTTAATTGAAGAAGAAATAGATTTGGAAATGATAAAAATATATAATTTTCCAGAAAATATAATTTTCAAATTAGACATTATTTTAAATAAGAAAGAAAATGCAGTTTTTGATTTTTTTCTTTGAACTGAAAATGTAGAAAAAGTTTATTTTATAAATTTTTTAGATAAATCTAAGAAAACTTTTATTGAATACATATCAAGTGAAATAATAAAATTACCTGAAAATTTTACAATAATATCAAATAGATCAGAAAATTTAGAAGATTTACTTGATATATCAGCATTATCTAGATATAAATTTGATATTTATAAATCTGATAAAAAAGAAGATAACATAAATATTTTGATAAAAAATGATGAAGAAAAAATACTTCTTGAGAAAAGATTTAAAACTATAAAAAATATTATAGATTGTAGAAATTTAGTTTCTGAACCAACTCATAATAAAACTCCAGAAAAAATAGTAGAAATGATAAAAGATACTGATTTTAGAAATGTGAAAATTAGAATTTTGGATTCAGTTGACATAAGAAAAAAATGATTAAATTTAGTTGATGCTGTAGCAAAATGATCAGATAACAAGCCTTATGTAGTTATTATGGAAAGAATAATTAATCCAGAATATCCAACTTATGGTTTTGTTTGAAAATGAGTTGTTTTTGATACTGGATGACTTGATTTGAAACCAGAAAATCATATGTATAATATGAAAGATGATATGGCTTGAGCAGCAAGTGTTTTTTATACTATGAAAGAACTTGACCAAAAAGAATTAAAAATAAATATAATTGCAGCTTTTCCACTTGTAGAAAACAGTGTTTCTGGAAATTCTTATAGACCAAGCGATATTATAAAAGCATATAATGGAAAAACTGTAGATATTATAAATACAGATGCAGAATGAAGACTAGTTTTGGCTGATACTATGAGTTATATTTCAGATAATTATGAACTTGATTATATAGTCACAGTGGCTACTTTAACAGGAGCTTGTATGTACGCACTAGGTTATAATTATGCTTGAATTATGTGAAATGATAAATATGTTATTTCAAAACTTCTTGAACAATCAAAAGATAATGCAGAAAAATATGTAGAACTTCCATTTTGAAATTTTTATATAGAAAAAACAAAATGAGAAATATCAGACCTAAAAAATCTAACAGAATGAGTTTATGCTTGAGCTTCAATGTGAGCAGCATTTTTATCAAATTTCTGTGATAAGTGAGAAAAATTTACTCATATAGATATTGCTTGAGTTGCTAATTATCCTGAATCTTATGCTCTTTATACTAAATGAGCTACTTGATTTGGTGTTGATAGTTTATCTAAATTATTCATGGAATTATAATGAAAATTATTAATTTTATCAAAAATCTTATTGCTCCTAAAAAATGTTATAGTTGTGGAGAACTATGACATTTTTTGTGCCCGAATTGTTTTAAGAAACTAGATAATCATAGAGCTTATTGTTATCTTTGTAAAAAGCCATCTTTCGAATATTGTATACACAAAGAATGTAAAAATAAAGATTTTTATTTGGATAGAATTATTGTTTTAACTCATTACAAAAACAAAATAATAGAAAGACTTATAAAGCATTCTAAATATTACTGAAAAAAAGATATATTAGAAGATTTTGCTTTGTATTTATGAGAATTATTTCTTAAAAATTGTGATGAAGACTTATCAGATTATATACTTGTTTCTCGACCAATGTTTTGAATAAAGAAGCTTTTTAGATGATATAATCAAGCAGACATACTTGCAAAAAATATTTCAAAATATACAAATATTGTCTATTATAATGACTTAGTAATAAAGACTAAATACACAAAAAGTCAATCTAGACTAAGTAGACAAGATAGGCTAAAAAATTTACAAAATTCTTTTTCAATAAATAAAAAATATTTGAACATTTTAGAGTTAAAAAAAGTGATAATAGTTGATGATGTTATATCAAGTGCAAGTACGTTAAATGAAATTGCAAAATTGCTAAAAAATAACAAAACAAGTGAAAATATTGCTCTTGTAATAGCTTCCGATTAAAATATTTGTCATAATAATAAATTTATGTTATAATTAAGAAAAATTAATAAATTTATTATTATGCCTGAACAATTAAAATTTGATTTAAATCCAACTGAAAAATCAAAAGAAATTTCTGAAATATATGAATGATTACAAAAAATTGTTAATGATACAGCACCATTAGCAGATTATATTATCTTGGGGAATTTTTTAATTTGTCCGAACTGTGACGCTAAATATATAGAAGAATCTTGATGTGAGTGTTGATATTGATTACAAGTAGAGGAAAAAATTGATTTAGATGAACTGGATTTTTTGGAAGTAATAGATAATAAAAAAGCTAAGTATAAGATTATTTGAACTATAAAATTTCAAATTCCAAATAAAAAACACAAAAATATTTTACTTCCTGAAAATAGAGAGCTAAAAGTGGATTTAAATAATTTACTTATCTGAGAGAATAATGCTATTATATATATAAGTATTAAAAAATATAAATATAGACTAGAATGTTTTTATGAAACAATTGAACAATTAGATGAAAATCATAGAAGTGATCCAGAAAAATCTAAAATAATACATAATTTAAAACTGAAAATCTTTGATATAAGTAAGGAATTAGAAGAATCATTTGATTTTAAACAAGATATTTTAAAACAATTAAAATTTTTGATTACAATAGAAATTTTAAATAATTATAAATATAATAAAAACTTGTAATATATTTTTTATTAGTTATAATTGGTCTCGAGCTTTTTAAGGGAATTAATTATACAACTTCATTTCATTTCATTTTTATAGTGTCTTGGTTCTAGTGTACTTTTATTCTTTACAAGACTAAGCTTGTAATTTTATTTTATTATTATTTTTACATATGGAAAATAATGCAGGAACTCCAAACAAAAAATTGTTTGTTGGTGGTTTACCTTGGGAATTAAGAGGTAAAGATTTACTAGATATTTTTGGTGAATTTGGTGAAATCGAAGATTCTAATGTTATATTAGATAGAGAAACTAAAAGATCTAAAGGTTTTGGTTTCGTTACATTTAAAGATTTAGAAGCAGCTGTAAAAGCTCAAGAATCTGCAAATGGTGGTGAAATCAATGGTAGAGCTATTTTCGTATCTTTTGCTAGAGAAGAAGAAAGAAAACCAAGAACTGACAGACCAGCTAGATACTAATCTTAGTAATTTAGACAAAAAGATCCGATTTAATTCGGGTCTTTTTAATTGTTTTTATTTTAGTTTTTTATATAATGCGCATCAAATTAATAGTAAATAAAAATATTTTCATGAAATTAACAGATTTTGATTATGATTTACCGCAAGAATTAATTGCCCAAAC